>JAFYUV010000018.1 GCA_017549425.1 Clostridia bacterium
ACTGAAAGAATACTTTTCTATACAGGAGTAAACCACAAAATTGGAGAAACTCACGATGGAAGTGCTACAATGGACTGGATGGCTCAAGAGCAAGAAAGAGGTATAACAATTACTTCTGCTGCTACAACTTGTTTCTGGAATGATAACAGAATAAACATTATCGATACTCCAGGACACGTTGACTTTACTATTGAGGTTGAAAGATCTCTAAGAGTACTTGATGGTTCAGTTACAGTTTTATGTGCTAAAGGTGGAGTTCAACCACAATCTGAAACTGTATGGAGACAAGCAAATAAATATAAAGTACCAAGAATGATATACGTTAATAAAATGGATATCATGGGTGCAGATTTCTATAATTGTGTTAATCAATTAAGAACAAGATTAGGTGCAAACGCAGTGCCTATCCAATTACCAATTGGAAAAGAAGATACATTTAGAGGTATCATCGACCTAGTAGAAATGAAAGCATATGTATATTATGATGAACTAGGAAAAGATATTAGATGTGAAGAAATTCCAGAAGATATGAAAGCTGAAGCCGAAAAATATAGATCTGAAATGTTAGATCACATAGCTGAATTCGATGAAGAAGTTATGATGAAATATTTAGAAGGCGAAGAACTTACTATTGATGAAATTAAAAAATGTATTAGACAATCTACAATTGAAAATAAGATGGTAGCAGTAACTTGTGGTACATCTTACAAAAACAAGGGTGTTCAAAAACTTCTTGATGCAATAGTAGATTACATGCCATCACCTTTAGACGTTGAACAAATTAAAGGTGTTACACCAGATGGTAAAGAAGAAGAAAGAGTTTCTTCAGATTCAGAACCATTTGCAGCTCTAGCGTTTAAAATAGCTACAGATCCATATGTTGGAAAGCTTACATTCTTTAGAGTGTATTCAGGAACATTAGATAGTGGTTCATATGTATATAACGCAAATAAAGATAAAAAAGAACGTATTGGTCGTATCCTTCAAATGCATGCTAATGAAAGACGTGACATAGATAAAGTTTACTCTGGAGATATAGCTGCAGCTGTTGGATTAAAAGAAGTATATACTGGAGATACATTATGTGATGAACAACATCCGATTGTATTAGAATCTATTGAATTCCCAGATCCAGTTATCGAAATTGCTATTGAACCAAAATCAAAAGCAGACCAAGAAAAAATGGGTATAGCTCTAGCAAAACTTGCTGAAGAAGATCCATCTTTCAAAACTTATACAAACCAAGAAACTGGTCAAACAATAATTGCTGGTATGGGTGAACTTCACCTAGATATAATTGTAGATAGAATGAAACGTGAATTTAAAGTAGAAGCTAACGTTGGTGCTCCTCAAGTTTCATACAAAGAAACAATTAGAAAAGCAGTTAGAGTTGAAGGTAAATTTATTCGTCAATCAGGTGGCCGTGGACAATATGGTCACGTATGGTTGGAAGTTGAACCACAAGAACCAGGTAAAGGTTATGAATTTGAATCAAAAATCGTTGGTGGTGTTGTTCCTAAGGAATACGTTAAACCAACTGATGAAGGTGTAAAAGAAGCTATGAAATCTGGTATACTTGCAGGATACCCTGTTGTAGACGTTAAGGTTGCATTAGTTGATGGTTCATACCACGATGTTGACTCATCTGAAGCAGCGTTTAAAGTTGCTGGTTCTATGGCGTTTAAAGAAGCTTGCCGTCAAGGTGGAGCAGTGCTACTTGAACCTATAATGAGAGTTGAAGTAACAGTTCCTGAAGAATACATGGGAGATGTTATTGGAGATATCAACTCAAGACGTGGAAAAATGGAAGGAATGGACGCTCAAAGCGGAACTCAAATCATTCGTTCATTTATACCACTATCTGAAATGTTTGGATATGCAACTGACCTAAGAAGTAAAACTCAAGGTAGAGGTACATATTCTATGGAACCAAGTCATTATGAAGAAGTTCCAAAATCTGTTCTAGAATCAATTGTAGGAGCTAGAGCTAAAAAACAAGATTAATTATACATAATTTTGGTAAAAACGATTAAA
The DNA here is from genome assembly GCA_017549425.1 of Clostridia bacterium. GTDB lineage: Bacteria > Bacillota > Clostridia > TANB77 > CAG-465 > UMGS1649. The sequence goes on from JAFYUV010000018.1 coordinate 2,035, forward strand.
AGTCTTGCATTATTTTTTAAGTTATAGTAAAATACTTTAAAATAATGCAATGAGCATTAATCGTAAAAGAAAATAAATTAAGGAGGATTTAAAAATGGCAAAAGCAAAATTTGAAAGAACTAAGCCACACGCTAATGTTGGTACTATCGGTCACGTTGACCATGGTAAAACATCATTAACAGCTGCTATAACTAAAGTTGCAGCATTAATGGGTGGAGCAGAATTTAAAGCATACGACCAAATCGATGCAGCTCCAGAAGAAAGAGCAAGAGGTATCACTATCTCTACAGCTCACGTTGAATATGAAACAGAAAACAGACACTACGCACACGTTGACTGCCCAGGACACGCAGACTATGTTAAAAACATGATTACTGGTGCAGCACAAATGGATGGTGCAATCCTAGTTGTTTCTGCAGCAGATGGCCCTATGCCACAAACAAGAGAACACATACTACTTGCTAGACAAGTTGGTGTTCCATCAATAGTTGTATTTATGAACAAAGTAGACCAAGTTGACGATCCAGAACTTCTTGAATTAGTTGAAATGGATATCAGAGATCTATTAAATAAATACGAATTCCCTGGAGATGAAGTGCCTATAGTTAAAGGTTCTGCATTAAAAGCTTTGGAATGTGCTTCTACAGATCCAAATGCTCCAGAATATGCTCCAATTAAAGAAGTTTTAGCAGCTATCGATGCTTATATCCCAACTCCTGAAAGAGCTATGGATAAAACTTTCTTAATGCCAATTGAAGACGTTTTCACTATCACTGGTAGAGGAACAGTTGTAACTGGTAGAATTGAAAGAGGAACTTTAAAAGTTGGTGACGAAGTTGAAATCGTTGGTTTATCTGACGAAAGAAAGAAAACAGTTGTTACAGGAATTGAAATGTTCAGAAAAGAACTTTCTGAAGCTCAAGCTGGAGACAACGCTGGTGTACTTCTAAGAGGTATCCAAAGAACTGAAGTTGAACGTGGTCAAGTTGTTGCTAAACCAGGATCAATAAACCCACACACTGAATTCGAAGCTGAAGTTTATATACTAACTAAAGAAGAAGGTGGAAGACATACTCCATTCTTCAATGGTTACAGACCTCAATTCTATTTCAGAACAACTGACGTTACAGGTATAATTGATTTACCAGCAGACAAAGAAATGGTAATGCCAGGAGATAACGTAACAATGAAAATTAAGTTAATAACTCCAATCGCTATCGAAAAAGGATTAAAATTCGCTATTCGTGAAGGTGGAAGAACAGTTGGTGCAGGTTCTGTATCTAACATTATAGCTTAATTTAAGTTATGAATATATTAAAGTCTAAGGAAATAAATCCTTAGGCTTTTTATTATAGTACAATACAAATTTCGTAAAAAATATGATATACAGTGGAAATGATATATTTCATATAAATTTATGGAATAAAACATGGACAAATAATATGGGGAATTGAATAGTTGAAACAATTATAGTATAATATAGCATATACAATTAAATTAACGGAACATACAATTATGATACGAAGGGAGACTAATTATGATTAAAGAAGAAAGAATAAGTATTGTTAATGATGTGAAAATTGGAGCTACTATTGCATATAAAGACAAATCGATAAAAAGACCACTTGTATTATTGATAATGGGAACAGGCTCTTTAGATAGAGATGGTAATGGATTTGGTTTTAAATCAAACATGTATAAAGAACTATCAGATATGTTCGTTGAGTTTGGTTGTGTTTGTGTCAGATATGATAAAAGAGGAACACACGAGTCAACAGGAGATGGAAAAACAAGTGGTTTGTCGGAGTTAGTAAATGACGCTATCAATGTTATTAATTATGCAAAAAAATTAGAGTATGTTGATGAACAAAAAGTAATAGCGTGTGGTCATAGTGAAGGAGCTATGATAGCTACTCTTATAACTAAGACAGAAAAAATACAAGGCATTATTCTTTTATCAGGCGCTGGAATGGGGCTTAAAGATGCTATGTTATATCAAAATGGTTTGATAGTAAAACAAGCGCAAAGTATGAAAGGTTTTTTAGGTTGGTACTTAAGAAAAGCTTTAAGAAAAGTTAATATAGAAAAACAGGTTTCGGCTTTGTATGAAATAGCGGAAAAATCTGATAAACCTAGATTTTTCTACAGAGGAGCTTTTTTAAGTACGAAGTATATGAAAGAACATAATGCTTTGAGCAAAGAAAATTATGTTGATTTATTAAAAGCATATAATGGAAAAATTCTTGCTCTTACTGGAAAGAATGATATTCAAGCAGATTATACAGCATTAGAACCAATATCTAAGCTGAAAGGAGCTACAGTTTATACACCAGAACGACTTAATCATGTATTAAGGGAAATAAGTGGAGAGGCTAATTTAATGAATATAAAGAAAGAGTATAAAGCAGCTTTTAAAAGCCCAATATCAGCCGCGCTTAAAGAGTTGATAAAAAATTGGTTGAGCCAGTTATAAGTAATACAAAAGGTAGCATTTTTGCTACCTTTTTGTTTGATTTTGGTTGACAACTCCCAAAATATGGTATACCATATATACGTAAATTAGGAGAATGCAAATGAAAATTTTGGTAAAAACTGTAAATGGGGGGGGGCAAAACAGCCTTCTAAATAGTAATACTCAAGACCAAATATATTGGCCTATGTTTTGTGTACACAAAAAATGTGCATAAGACATAGGTCTTTTGCGTTCCTAAAGACGTTTTCAAAAGAGGAGGTAAATAATATGAAAACAAATAAAAAAGCTATATCTTTAATAGTGCTCGTAATAACTATTATAGTATTAGCAATATTAGCTGCTACGGTAATAATAAATTTGTCTAATACAAATATTATTGAACAAGCTAGTAAAACAGCATTTAAATCAGATATGGCAAATTACAAAGAGGCATATAATTTATATTTAGCAGGTAAATATGCAGATAATCCATATTTTGATAAAGCACAAATAACAGAGGCGGATTTTGATACAATATTTGCTGGAAATTATTCAGAAAATTTAAAAGTAATGAATGGGGAGTTAGCGTACGAAACTCTTGATTCAGAAGAAATTGCAATATTAGATGAATTAAAAATACAAGTGTCTTTACCAGCAGGTTTATATGAAACAGGAACAAGAAGACAAGTTAAATCTTGGGATGAATTGGTTGCAGATGGTACAATAACAATATCAAATGGAGAACTGACTAAATGTTTATCAAGCATAAGTGGTTATCTGGTTATAGATAATACTATTAATTCTATTGGACAGTACGGATTTGGCAGTACAAAGTTAGCAAATGTGGTAATACCAAATAGTGTCTCTTCTATTGGAAAGTATGCATTTGTAGGGAGTTCTGGACTGCAAAATATAAGCATACCAGGCAGTGTGGCTTCTATTGGTTATGGGGCTTTTACTGGGTGCACTTCGTTAGTTAGTGTAGTTATTTCTGAAGGGGTAGCTTCAATCGAAGGGAATGCTTTTAGTAGTTGTGCAAAGTTAACAAATGTAGTAATACCTAATAGCGTTACTTCAATTGGACTAAGTGCCTTTGGATACTGTACGGCTCTTGCGGATGTATATTATACAGGCACAGAAGAAGAATGGGAAGAAATATCTATTGTAGGAGGACCTGGCGATACTTTAACAAATGCAACAATTCATTTCAATTATATTCCAAATTAGTATATGCTGAAGGGCTAGTGTTACCTAGTCCTTTTTCGTATATATCTTGACATGCGTGATATAATCTATATGAAATTTAATTTTATAAATTTTAATAATTTAAAAGGAGAACAATATGATAGTTTGGCTTAATGGTAGAGAGAAAGAATTTGATTTGTCCAACATTGAAAAAGCAGAAATTTCTAAAGTCTACCAAAAAGGTGGGCGGTATTTATTCTTTTCTCGGGTAGAAAGAGAATATATTGAAGTGTATGATGACGACGAAAACGGCAAGCCTAAACAGCTTATTGGAAAACTTTACGGAAGTATAGTAAATGTACTGCAAAATATTTATGAGGACAAAGCTGAGGGATTTAAAAGCATAATTTCTATTATGCAAAAATTCGATAATAAGTACAGTGTTAATTTGACTGAACATGAGAAAGATTGTCTTAAGGCGACATATAACTCTGGCGGCAGATACTTGTTACTAAGTTCAAAGTATATATATATTCATAACGAAAAGAAAGAATATATGACTGTTTCTTCTGGAGATGTAGCAGAAGCTGTTTTGAAAATTAACGAAGCTTTTCCGGATGAATATTTGGTTGATTCAACATATCTTGACTTAACTGTTATTATACGAGACTTTTGTGACTAATTAGAAAAGGAACTACACACGTTGTAGTTCCTTTTGCTATTTATTTCTAATCGCAAATATGAAAAAAGGAATAATAAATGGGACAAGTATACTTAAAATTGTAAGTACTGCTGCAAAATTAGGAGATTTTTTCTGGTAAAGCCTAAATAGTAATCCAAAAAATGCTAAAATAAAAATTATACTGCTTAATCCACCCATAAAAGGAAGAATACTAGATAATAATATTAGAGGTAAAACATACTCTGTGTGGTCTATTTCTATTCCATATAATTTTGTTTTTCCAACGCTTTTACCTATTGCATAAAAGCAACCATAAGGTATAAATGATATCCAAGCCAAATTATGGCCTTCTTTTTTCATAATTTTATATAACCCTATAGATTTAAATATATACATTATTATACTAGAGAACAATATTATAATTAATGTTGTACCTATTATTGTTAAAGCGCCTTTTAAATCACTCCAGTCAATATTTTTTAATTGTTGCATAGATGGTAAATTAAGTAAATCTGAACCTTCTTTAATAAGGGAAGTAGTTATACTTTGTAAATCAAAACCGCTTTTATTTGCAGTTTGAGCAACGTTTAGACCTTGTATAATATCTTCTACATAAGGAGCTACAGAATTTTGCATATACTAACACGACCTTTCTAATACGAAATACAAACATATTATGTGATATTTCTAAATATATATGTATATTAATTTAAATATTTGCAAAAAAAACATATCTGTAGTATTATATATAATATATTTTTAAGAGGTGAAATAATGTCTAGAACAGACGCTTTAAGAAAAGAACGAAGCGAAAAACTAATACAATATTTGAAAGAAAATCCTCTTGCAACAGATAAAATGTTGAGTGAAAAATTTAATGTTAGTATTAATACAATTAGATTAGACAGAGCTCGATTAGGGATAAAAGAATTTAAAGAACGTTTAAAAGATAAAGCAAACAATGCAAGTGCTGAAGTTACAACTTTAAATGAATCTGAGATAGTTGGGGATATAATTCACTTTGAACCGGGAGTGAAGGCAAAATCTGTTTTGCAAACAAAAGGATATATGGGATTTAAAAATAGTTCTGTAATTAAAGGACAATATATATATTCTTTAGCAGAAACGCTTGCAATATCTTTAATACCTATGAAAATGGCTTTAGTGGGAGTTGCTAATATTAAATATTTTAGCAAAATAATTGTTGGAGACGTTATCTATGCAGAGGCTGAAGTTAAAAGGAAAATAGACACTGGATATATAGTGTGGGTAAGAATTTTAGATGAAAAAGAAAATATAAAATTCAAAGGAAAATTCATATTGAAAGGAATTAATTAAGATGGAAATATTGGTTGATGTAAATGGTTCAGATAATGGAATTTCTGAAGCTATAAAAGCGGTTATAGCGGTAAAATCTAAGATTAAATCTAAGATTTTGCTTGTTGGAGACAAAGAAAATATTATAACTTTTGTAAAAGAAGAATATTTAGATAAGGCGGATAATATTATAAAAGAGCTGAACATATTAGATGCAAAAGATGTTATAACTAACTATGACGATCCTGCATTTGCTATAAAGCATAAAAAAGAATCTAGTATTGTAAAAGCTTATGATTACATGAAAGAAACTGAAGATACGTTGTTTTTATCTGCAGGAAGTACAGGAGCTGTAATGGCTGGCGGACTTTTAAAGCTAAAGAGAATTGAAGGAATTCGTAGACCGGCTCTTGTGAGTATTTTGCCAACAACTAAAGGTAATGGTGTAGTTATGTTGGATTGTGGAGCTAATACAAGTGCTGCTGATATTTCTATGGTACAATTTGCAAAGATGGGGATAATATATGCTAAAGAGATATTAAAAAAGGATGCGGTTAAGGTAGGTCTGTTAAATATAGGGACTGAAAGTAAAAAAGGTTCACCAGATTTAAAAGAAACATATGAATCATTAGAAGCTGAGTGCCCAGAATTTGCAGGTAATATAGAAGCAAGAGAAATTTTATCTGGAGATTTTGATGTTGTTGTAGCAAATGGACTTATGGGGAATGTTGCACTAAAAGCAATAGAAGGGACAGCTAAAACTATGAAAAATGCATTAACTTCAGAGTTTAAGAAGAATGTTTTGAATAAATTAGCTGCAGTTACTTCTATAGGGGTGATAAAAAAAGCTCTTCTAAAATATGATTATACTCAGTATGGAGGGGCTGTTTTACTAGGTGTTAGAAAACCCGTTGTAAAAATTCATGGAAATGCTAAACAAAAAAATTATGAAGTAGCTATAATGCAAGGGGATAGTATACTTAAGAAGAAAATTGTGGATAAAGTGAAAAAAAGCATAGAAGAAAATGTGTAATATTAAATAAAACTATTGACAAATAATATAAAATAATGGATAATACAAATATAAAATAACTTTGTTACTGGGGGTGAGTAAAGTGGAAGAAATTTTTGAAAAAGTAAAAGAAGTTATAATAGACCAATTAGGTATAGAAGATGAAGATAAAGTTACAATGGACACCACATTTATTGATGATTTAGGAGCGGATTCTTTAGATGTTGTTGAATTAATAATAGCTCTAGAAGAAGAATTTGGAATTGAAATTCCTGAAACAGAAGCAGAAAAAGTTGTAACTGTTAAAGATGTTGTTGAATATATAAATTCAGTACAATAATATAAAGGAAGATAAGTAGAAATACTTATCTTTTTTAAATTAAAACACCACGCACAAAAATTGCGTGGCGTTTTAGTTTTAAGCTTCTTTTAATTTCAAAAGAAGTTGCGACATTTCTTCCCAACTTAATTCAGTTTTGGCATAAGTTGAAACTTGAGATATATCCAAACCATATTCAAGTCCCATACGGATATATGTCATTTGGTTAACATCAAATTCAGGATTGGCCAAAAGCTCAACTTGTTCAGTAGTTAAACCTTGTTCAAAAGCAAGCCGGATATGATTCATTTGAGAAAAATTAAAAACAGGATTAGCTAAAACTTTTATTTGTTCATTTGACAAATTGTTTTTAAAGCAATAATAAATTTGTTTCATTTGATTTGCATTAAAATCTGTTGTTGCGAAAAGTTTAACTTGATCCTCTGTTAGTCCACTTTCAAGAGCCTTTCGAACTATTTGCATTTGATTCCATTTGAATTTATTATTAGCTAACAGTTCTATTTGTTCAATAGATAAACCGCGCTCAAAACCAAGACGAATTTGAATCATTTGAAAAGTTTTTAGTTGAGGTTGTGCTAAAACAAGAAGTTGTTGTTCATTTAGATTTAATTCAATTCCTTTTCGTATTTGGTGAATTTGTTTATAACAAAACTTATTAACATTTTTAAATAAATAATTGAAAAGTGCATCGCTTATTTTTTCTTTTTCAAAAAGAGATGACCAAGCTGTTTCGTTATCTTCTTTCATTAGGTCAAAAAGTTTAATTCTATTATCATTCATAAATAGAGCCTCCTAAAAGTTTTTTATTTAAGTAATTTTAACAAAAGCTGTTCATCATCATTGAGAGCTTTAATTGCAGTTGCAGAGCAAGAGGTATTGGTTTTGATTGCTCTTCTGATGTCAGCCATCTTATATGCGTTGAGTTCAGGATTAGCAAACAAGTTTATATCACTATCTGAGAAACCATCAGCTACAGCTATCTTAATTTGATTCATCTGAGACACGCTAAATTGGGTATTTGCCAATAAAGCAAGCTGTTTTTGAGTGAAAGATTCTTTAATACAATTACGGATAAATTCCATTTGTTCATAAGAAAACTCTTTTTTAGCATAAACTAGAATAAACTCTACAGGCAATTTCCCTATAATACCTAAAAATATTTGTTTCATTTGAAGAGGAGAAAATTCGTAATTTGCATAAATAGCAATTTCTTCTTCCGAAAGTCCATTTATATATCCGTCAAATATAAGTTCCGTTTGCTCTACGGAAAAATAATAATATTTGTCTACTAAAGCAAAATCTAAACCTTGACGTAAATAGGTGCGGATTATTTTCATTTTTTTGCTATCCATAAATGGATTAGCATAAGAGGCAATTTGACAAGTAGAAAGGCCAGCTTCTAATCCTAAACGAATTTGTTCCATTTGCTCAGAAGTTAATATATTATTAGCAAAAAGAGAAATTTGTTTGACGGATAAACCGCTGCGAATACCAAGGTAAATTTGATGCATTTGTTGAGAGTTAAAATCTGGACTGGCAAAAAGCATAACTTGTTCTATCGACAATCCTTTTTCAAATCCCAATATAATTTTTTTCATTTGCATATGGTCAAACTCTGGTTTGGCAAATACTTTTACTTGCTCCATAAGTAAATGGTAAGAATAAAACGCTGAGTAAATTGCAGACATTTGATTTATATCAAATTTAGTATTAGCAAAAAGCATAACTTTTTCGGTAGATAAATTGTTTAATCCTTTCCGAATTTTACGCATTTGCTCTTTGCTAAAATCATCTTTTGCGTATATATAAATTTTTTCTTCGGATAAACCGTCTACAAATCCTAAACGAATTTCTTGAAGCTGCTGGGCGGTTAAATCTGCACAACTGTTTTTTAAAAAATCTTTGAATTGCTGGCTAATAATATCAGACATTAAAATGTTTATCCAGGCTTTGGAATTATCTTGTTTCATAAGGAATGCTAATTTTTCAACATTTGTCATAGTAGTTTAATCTCCTTTAATAGTTATTTTGGAAAAAATAAATTAACGCATATATTCTATCATAAATTATGTAAAATATCAATGTTAAAAAGCTGGATAATAGTGAACACAAAATGAATTATTTAATAAAAATAATTGAATAATTGGTCTTTACATGGTAAAATATATCTTGGAGATAAAAGTTATGTTAAATATACAAGAAATAGAGAAAAAATTAGATTATACATTTAAAAATAAAAATTATATAATTTCAGCAGTTACTCATAAATCTTATGCTCATGAGAAGAAAATGGTAGATTTAGACGCATATAATGAAAGATTAGAGTTTTTGGGGGATGCGCTGTTAGAACACTCAGTGTCTATGTATCTTTTCAATATAACTCCTAAACTTACAGAAGGGGTTATGAGTAAAAAACGTGCTCAAATAGTATGTGAAGAATCTTTAAGTGATGCTGTAATACAGCTTGGATTAGATAGGTATATTACTTTAGGGAATTGTGAATTAGCCACTAATAAAAAGGCAAATGTTGCATTACTTGCAGATATGGCAGAAGCTATTATTGCTGCAGTGTATTTGGATAGCTCATTTAAAGAAGCAAATAAGTTAATTATGAAAATGTTAGAAGAAAAAATAAAGGAAGTTTTAAACTCAGATGTATCAACTCATGATTACAAAACTAAATTACAAGAACTTTTACAGAAAAATGGAACTGTAGATATAAAATACCGTTTAGATAAGGAAAGTGGAGAGGCTCACAATAAAGTGTTTTATTCTTCCGTATATCTAAATGGAGAAAAAATAGGAGAGGGAAATGGTAAGACTAAAAAAGGCTCAGAGCAAGAAGCAGCGTGTCAAGCTCTTCAAAAATATAAAAATATCTAAGAGATTAGAAAAAGAATTGGGATTAAATATTCCAAAGGAAGATAAGTATATTATCCCTATATTTATTCCGCATAGAGGTTGTAAAAATGATTGCGTATTTTGTAACCAAAAAAGAATAAGTGGAGAACAGAGAAATGTTACTCCTCAAGATGTTAAAAAAGAAATAGAAACTTGGCTAAAAAGTTTTAAGAATAAAGATAGGAAAAGACAAGTAGCCTTTTTTGGAGGAAGTTTTACTGGGTTGGAAATAGAAGAACAACAAGAGTTTTTACAGGCAGCAAATCAGTTTATCCATACTAAAGAAATAGATAGCATAAAACTTTCCACTAGACCGGATTATATAGATGAAAACATTTTAAAGTTATTAAAAAAATATAACGTAAAATGTATTGAACTTGGTGTTCAATCTATGGACGAAGAAGTATTAATAGCGTCTAAACGAGGCCATACAAGTCGAGATGTCGTCGCAGCTTCAAAACTTATTAGAAAACATGGATTTGAATTGGGGCATCAAGTAATGATAGGCCTTCCTAAAAGTACAAAAGAAAAAGAAATAGAAACTATAAAAAAATGTATAAAGCTAAAACCAGATGTTGTAAGAATATATCCGGTTTACGTTTTAAAAAATAGCAAGTTATATGATATGACAAAGGATAAAGAATATATACCATTAGAATTAGAAGAAGCTATAGAAAGAGCTAAAGAGGTATATAAAGAATGTGTAAGAAATAAAATAAATGTTATAAGAATAGGACTTCAAACTACGGAAGAAATAAATAAAAAAAATGAAGAGATCTTAGGGCCTGTCTGTGATAATTACAAAGAGAGAATTTTGACTAATATATCTAGAGATTATGTATTAGGCAAAATTAAAAATAAAGGAAAATTAAAAAGAATTAAGCTTGTAGTGCCAAAGAATACTCAAAATTATGTTGTTGGAAATAATAAATCGAATATAACCTATTTTGAGGAAAAACTAGGACTAAAATTAGAAGTTAAAGGTAAATAATTAAGAAAATAAAAACCATACTAAATAAGAGGTGTGGTTTTTTTATGGAATATAGAAAAATAATTATAGATATTATTAAAATTGTAATTGGAAGTTTAATTTGTGCCTTAGCTTTAAATATATTTTTAAATCCAGCTAAAATATCTACAGGTGGAGCAAGTGGAGTTGGTATGTTACTTTTTCATGTATACAACTTTCCTATAAGTTTAACTGTGCTTTTAATAAATATCCCTCTGTTTATAATTGCTCTAAAAGATGTTGGTTTAAAATTTTGTATAAGAGCAATTATAGGAACGTTATTACTAGTTTTAATGATAGAATTAACTGGCTTTGTAGTAAATATTGAATGGTTAAATTTTTCATCAGATTTATTCCTATCTAGTATATTTGGTGGTATTTTTATGGGAATAGGTTTATCTATTGTTTTCAAGGGAGGAGGAAGTACTGGAGGGTCTGATTTGTTAGCTCAAATTATATATAAAAAAAGGTCAAGTTCTAGTATAGGGCAGTTAATATTAATAATTGATGCAACAGTAATTTTATCTACGATACTAGTGTTTAAAAATGTTTTATATGGTTTGTACTCAATTGTTTCGTTATATCTAGCAAATAAAACTATAGATATAGTTTTTGAAGGGATAAACTATTCAAAGGTAATCAATATAATAACTAAGAAAGATGATGAAATTGTAGATAAAATAATAGAGGAATTAGATAGGGGAGTTACAACAAGCAAATGCTTGGGAGAATATACGAACGAGGAATATATACATATAGTTACTGTAGTAAATAAATCTCAAATTCCAATTGTTAAAAAAATTGTAAAACAGCATGATCAAAAAGCTTTTGTGTATATTTCACCAGCAATAGAAGTGTTAGGAACTGGTTTTAAGGAATTAAGATAAAGATTGAAATATTATGTAAAATGTGTTAAAATATATATTTGTAAAGGAAAAGGGGATAAGATGAAAAACATAGAATTATTGGCGCCTGCTGGCAGCTTAGAAAAGGCTAAAATTGCCTTTTTATATGGCGCAGATGCGGTATATGCAGGTACTTCAAAGTTGTCTTTGAGAAGTAGAGCCGAAATGAATACAGATACTTTAAGTGAAACTATTGAGTATGCGCATAGTATTAATAAAAAAGTATATGTTGCAATGAATATATATGCATATGATGGAGATTATGATGAGATAAAAAAAGAGATTGCACATTTAAGAGATATTAATGTTGATGCTATAATAGCAAGTGATGGCGGAATAATTGAGTGTATAAAAGAAATAGCGCCAGAAGTTGAGATACACTTAAGCACTCAAGCCAATGCCACAAGTTTAGAATCTTGCAAATTTTGGTATAAAAATGGAGCAAAAAGAATAATTTTAGCAAGAGAATTGTCTAAAGATAAAATAGAATATATTATGAAAAATAAACCTGAGGACATGGAAATAGAAATGTTTATACATGGAGCAATTTGTTTTGCTTATTCTGGAAGATGCTATTTAAGTCAATATTTAACAGATAGAGGAGCTAACTGTGGTGATTGCAGTCAACCTTGTCGTTTCCAATATAAAGTGACAGCAGAGGAAGTTAATACTCCTGGAAGTATTGTTAATATAGATTTTGATGAGAAAGGAACATATATATTTTCATCAAAAGATTTATGTTTAATAAAACAAATTCCAACAATTATAGAGATGGGATTAGATAGCTTAAAAATAGAAGGAAGACTAAAAACAGATTATTATCTTGCAATGGTTACAAGAGTTTATCGTAAAGCAATAGATGATTATTTGGAAAATCCAAATGAATGGGATTATACAAAGTATATGAAAGAACTTGAAAAAGTAAAAACTCGTGGAGTTTCTGAATTTTATTTTACTGATTCTAATAATCAAGATATACATGATTTTGATGGATTTAGTGAAAATTTAGATTATGAATATGGTGCTAAAGTAATAGAAAAAATAGATAATAACAAATATAAAGTAGAGATAAAAAACAAATTAAAACTTGGAGATTATCTTGAAGTATTAGTTCCAAAGTCTACTGAAACACTAGGCTTTAATATAGAAAAATTGTATGATGTAAAAACAGAACAAGAAATACCTCATATTAATCCGGGTATTAAAGGACAAGCTGTTATAATAGAAATACCTTATGAATTAGAAAAAGGTTGGATAATAAGGAGAAAAAAGTAGATGCCATTAAGTAATATTGATATAACCCCTATGTTTGATAGGACAAGTATACTTCTTGGAGAACAGGCTGTAGAAAAATTAAAAAATGCTAATGTTTGTATCTGTGGTTTAGGTGGAGTAGGTTCTTATGTGTTAGAAGCTATAGCAAGAATTGGAGTTGGAAAAATTACAGTTATAGATAAAGATGTTGTAGATGCAAGTAATATTAATAGACAGCTAGTTGCTTCATGGTATACTGTAGGAATGGAAAAAACAGAGGTTGCTAAAGTACATATTGAAACCGTAAATCCTAAAGCTCAAGTTAATGCTATAACAGACTATATAGACACTGTAAATATAGAAAAATACATAACAGAAGAATTTGACTATGTAATTGATGCTATTGACAGTATTGCTTCTAAGATAGCCATTATTAAAAGATGTAAGGAATTAAATATTCCTGTAATATCTTGCATGGGAATGGGGAATAAGGTAGAACCTTTGAGAATAAAAGTAGCAGATATATCTAAAACACAAGTGTGCCCGCTTGCTAGAATAATACGAAAGAGATTAAAAGAATTAAATATTTCTGATGTTTTAGTTGTATATTCTGAAGAAGAACCTATAAAAAATAATCAAAATATATTAGGAAGTGTTCCTTACGTACCTTCGGTAGCAGGACTTGTGATTGCATCTGAAGTGGTAAAAAAGATAATAGAATAATAGAATAGATAAGCTCAAGTTTTGGAAAAAAACTTGGGCTTATTTGTTGCTTTTTACAATTAATTAATATAAAATAATTGTAAAAATAATGGAAAACAAAAGAAAAAATTTATTATAAATAAAGGGAGAAGAATATGAAGAAGAGAGAAAATATTTTAATATCGTTTTGTATTGCTTGTATTATTGTAATGGGAGTGGTCTTAATAGATGCAATAATTGATACTATTAAAACTCATAACTTTGCTGAAGGAGAGGCTAAAAAGTATTATGTTGGTGGTTCTGAAGGATTGCCTTTAGACTTAACAGAAGAAGGAAAAGAAGAGGTGAAGGAAGAATTAAACTATTGGGAAGATATTATAAACAATGCTTCTTATGAAGATAAAATGGCCGCAAGTTCAATGGAATTTTATATAAAAAATGTGTCATTACATTATGGAATGGCAGAAACAGAAGAAGGAAAATTGTATTTAATTTGCGGTTCGCTTTATGCTATGATAATATTATTTGTTGCTATTTATTATATAATTTCTGTAGAACTTAAAAGTAAAAAACAGTATTTTGTGCAGAATATAAAGATGTTATTTTCTTTTATAATTTTATTTGCACTAATAAATGTCATTCTATACGTTATTACTGCTCTTTCGATAAAGGAATTTTCTTTAAGCGAAATAATTTATTCCATGTTTGGAATGTTGCCTGTGTCAATTTTTGCTTATATAATCACAGCTATTATTAATTTGATAGTAAATTTAATAAAAAACAGAAAGAAAAATAAATTATTAATGAGAAATAAAAAACCAGCATAAGCTGGTTTTTTCTAATCTCCAATATAATAGAAAAATGGATTTAGTACTTGTTTTATATATTCGTTATTATTTGATACAACAAAAATTAAAATATCATCTTCTATAACTATTTTAGAATAATTTTGAACATTCATAGCTTGAGTGCTATCAAGTTCGGTCCATTTGTTTTCTAAATATTCCATGTAAGACAACATACTTTGTTCTATTAAATTTTTACTACCTTCTTTAAGTTTAAATACAAAATAACATGAAGCGTCTGTTTCAGAAACTTTTGCAGAAAATTCTTCTAAGTAAGTAGGTTCAACGCCAATTACATATTTTAAAGTAGATTCATCTACATCTGTCATTTGTCCAAAAAGATTTACAGAAGAGGTTGCGTCTTTTTTTATAGTTGATATAAACTTGTCAATTTCTTTAGCAGTTTTTTCGTGATAAACTGGAACTTTCGCTTTGTTAGGTTCCAAGAATAAAACTAAAAGAGTTGTTATTGTTATAACTATTATAGATAATATTAAAGCTATTAAAGTTTGATGTTTCATAATTTTCTCCTTAAATATGAGAATATAATATAATAAAAGTCTAAAAAAGTCAATTGAAAATAATAAAATTTAACATATACTATTGACTTTTAATACTAAAACGTGCTAAAATAATTAATGTAGTTACAAATGTTGCTGTAGCTCAGTAGGATAGAGCAACAGCCTTCTAAGCTGTGGGTCGGACGTTCGAATCGTCTCAGCAACACCAAATTAAGTCGGGTAATTAGTTAATAATTATCTGATTTTTTTGCTCTAATGTCTAATTTAGAGCAATCTAAATAATTATTTTTAAGTAAGATAATAAGCAAGATTTAAGCAAGATGGTGTGAAATACTAATTCTTTTGTTACAGATGAATATTATATTATTAAAAAAACTCCCTAGAGTTCAACCCTAGGGAGTATATTGTTATTTATCGTTTAATAATTCTTTTGCAGAACCTAATGCGCTAAATGCAGCACTTGTATCGAAAGGAATAAATACTTTGTTTGCAGCACCTTCTGATACTTTTTCTAATGATTCTAAAGCTTTTAAAGTTACTAATTCTTTGCTTGGTTTTGCTTTCATTATTGCGCCATAAACAGCTTCAATTTCTTGAGATTTTGCGTCAGCTATTTTTTTGATAGCTTCTGAAGTTCCTTCAGCTTCTAATATCTTAGCTTCTCTTATACCTTGGGCTCTTCTAATGTTAGCTTCACGTTCTGCTTCCGCAGATAGTATAGCAGCTTCTTTTTTACCTTCAGCATGAGTTATATCCGCTTGCCTTGCACCTTCAGCTTCTAGTATAACCGCTCTTTTATTTCTTTCAGCATTCATTTGTTTTTCCATTGCGTCTCTAATATCTTTTGGAGGGTTGATATCTTTGATTTCAACTCTATCTACTTTACAGCCCCATTTATCTGTTGCTTCATCAAGAACTTCACGTAATTGAACGTTTATTAAATCTCTTGAACTAAATGTACTATCTAAATCCATTTTACCAACAATATCACGAATTGTTGTAATAGCAAGGTAAGTGATACCTGCTTGTAAGTTTTCTATTTCATATACAGCTTTTGCTGGATCCATAATTTGATAAAACACAACTGTATCTATTGTTATTGTAACGTTATCTTTTGTTATAACACCTTGAGGTGGAACGTCCATGGTTTGTTGTTTTAAACTTACTACGGAACGAACCTTATCTATAAAAGGAATTATAACATTTAGACCCGCGTCAGCTACTTTATGAAACTTACCAAATCTTTCTATAATATATACTTGTGCTTGCCTTACGACTTTAATTGAGCAAGCAGCAATTATTAAAACAATTGCTAAAATAATAAAAAATATTTCCATTTTAAACCTCCTCATTTTTTTCTTCAACTAGCAGTTTAACTCCGCTAATTCCTACTACTGTTACTAGCGAATCTTTCAAAATTACTTTACCTTCACTAGAAATTGCGGACCAAATTTCGCCTGTTATTTTTACTTGTCCGGGAGATAAGTCTTTATTTATTTCTTTTAGAACCACTCCAGTTTTACCAATTAAAGCATTAGAGTTTGTAGCTACGTCTTTAGATTTAAACACTTTGCAAACTAAAGGTCTTATAAATATTATCATTAATATTGTACAAGCTATAAATGCTATTATTTGTACTGTAAGACTACAGTTAAATAATGCTAGTAAAAACGCTATAAAAGCCGCTATTCCAGGGAAAAATAGTAAAAAGCTAACTGTAAAAATCTCAGCAATTAAACAAAATCCGCAAAGGATTATCCAGATGACCTCATAAGACATAAATTTCACCTCCCAAAGTGAATTCTCTTATTCAACTAAAAAAATTATACATTATTTCGACATAAAAAGAAATACTTTTAAAAAAAATATTGTAATATTAGAAAAATATAGGTATAATCTGTGTATGAAAGTAGTGTAAGAATGATGAAAAATTTAAAAGAATACTCTAAAAGATATTTAATGTATATTATTCTATTTTTAATAATTATTATATTATTTTTTTGTGTATCTTATGAAAATTTAAATGGTTATACTGATACTATAGTTAGCTTAAGAAACGAGGATACGTTATTAATTAACGATTATTGTATAAATGAAGATAACTTGTATTTTTCTTATGATGATATAGAAAAGTTTTTTGACACGGATGTATATATAGACAAGATGACAAGAAAAATAATAATAACATCAAAGGATGTTATTAAAAAGAGTGAATTAAATTCTAAAATTTCATATACAAATTTTGTTCAAGATGAAAGTGATGATGTAAATTATATAAAATACAATGAAAAGGATTATTTGCTAGTTGAAAATATTGCAGATATATATGGTTTAAAAGTAGTATACAATGAAGATTTAAATAAAATTTGGTTTGTTGAAAACGCTATCCAAAAAGTAAATTTAGCGCATGATAGAGCTTTGGGGTATATAGAGAAAGAAGTAAAAAATAAAAGACTTCTTTTAACTAATAGAGATGATATATATATTGTAAAAAACGATATGTATTATGACAATAATAGTGAATATGTTATGTCTTTGATAAAAAAAGATGGTAAAGAGTTAATTCTGTATGTAAATAAGTTGGATTTAAATGTGGTTATGGAAGAAAAACAAGTTGAAGAAAATAAACAGCTAGAATTTATAGAATTATTTGTTAATGAAGAAAATTTAGATTTTAATAATGAAACCAATAGTATAATATTGAGTGGATTTAGATTGCTCAATAAATCTGGAGATGTTATAAATACATACAATAAAGAATTAATAAATAAAGCTGAAAAATATAATATGCAATGTTTTGTAAGTTTGACAAATGGTTACAAAATGTCTAATTACGATAATTCAATTTCTGTAACGGTACTTCAAAGTGAACAAATTAGAGAAAGAATAATAAAACAAATAGCAGAAGAAATGACTTTAAACACTATTGATGGTATAGTATTAGATTTTAGAGAAATACATCAAAATTGTAAAGCAGATTATTCTCAATTTATTAAAGAAATATCAGCGTATTTACATGCTAAGGATAAAAAGGTATTAGTATATATTCCAAATGAAGCAACTTATATAGATTTGAAAATAGTAAATGATTATGCAGATTATGGAATATTAGTTCAATATGGAACTAAAACGCAAACATCAAAGACTAGTGGCACACATAGTAGCGTAAAATTGGTAGAAACAAATTTAAATGAACTAAAAAATAGAGGGTGTAACTTAAATAAATATATATTAGAAATACCGCTGTATTCTATTTTATGGACAGAAAAAAATAATAAGGTTATTAATACAGAAATTTATTATTATTCAGCGTTAAATAGTTACATTTTAAATAACAATTTGGTTCCACAAATAGATGAATCGACTTCACAAAAATATGTTGAACATATAAAAGGAAGTTTGAAATATAAAATGTGGTTAGAAGATGAATTTTCAATAAAACAAAAGAGAGATTTGGCAAAAACTTATGAATTAGGAGGAATTTCTTTGTATAAGAAAGGATATGATTCGTCATTTTTGCTTGATAAAATAAAATAGGAGGAACAATGAAAAAACGAGGTATTACTTTAATTGCGTTAGTTATAATTATAATTACTGTAGGAATATTAACAGCCGTTATAACTATAGATTCGGATAATACAATAAAAGAAACTAAAGCTAGAATTTTCGCTACTGAAGTTAAACAATTGGAATATTTAATAAAAACTTATAAAGAAAGAAATAATAATTCTTTAGATTTTACGCCTCAAGTTTTAAATGTTTCGAGTTTACAAAGTGGATTAGTATCAGAATTAATGGAGCAAGGAGAGACAATTGTAGATAACAACGTTACTTTATATAAAATAGATTATGTAAAAATAGATGCAACTAGCAGCGAATATGGTTTGCAGACTGAAGGAACAGATGATATATATTTAGTTTCTAACGAAACAGGAAATGTATATTATTTAAAAGGATTTGAATTTAATGATAATGTATATTATACACTTAAAAGTGAATTATCAGAATTAATAGGAGAATAAAGAAAGGTGATAGCTATGTATAAACAAAAAAAAGGTATAACGGTTTCAATGGTAGCTTTGTTAGTTATAATTATAGCTATTTTAACTACTACTATAACAGTTTCGGTATCTAATAGTTTGAAAAATTCTAAATTAAGAGCATTTGCTACAGAACTTTCATATATACAAGACACTGTAAATGAGCATAACTATGCAACTACAGATAGAATGTATGTAAAAAATGAAGTAAAAATTTCTCCTAATGCAGAATATTTAACTACTCAATTTTCTGAAGAGAAAGATTCAGAAGATAATGTGATTTTATATACACTAGATTTAGAAAAATTGGGAATAGAGAAAACAGTTTATGGAAAAGGCGAAGATGCAACAGATGTATATGCTGTTTCTCTAGAGACCAATAGAGTTTTTTATGTAAAAGGCTATGAAGCACCGGATAAAGTATATTATACTTTAACAGATGATTTAAAAGTGATGCTTTCAGGTGATGATGGTAAGAAAGTGATTTCTAAGAACATTGTGTTTGTTCCTAATAAAATAGGATGGGCCAACGAACCGATACAAGTTAATGTAAAAGTACCTAAAGAATTTAGCAATATAAATATTACGACTAATGTTGCTGAAATAAAGGTTGGTGAAATGACTACTAGTGATACAAATAGCTATGTAGAAAGTGTAGTTAATTATGAAAATCGTGTGGGTAACTATTCAATTACAGTAACTTATACACAAAATGGAGTTTCTAAAACACAAAATTATGCGGTTGAAACATATGATGTAACAGCACCAACAATTACAGTTGGAGAGCAAACTCATTCTACAGGAGATTATGACAAAAGTTTTTATGCATATATAGAGAATGTAACTGCTACAGATGACAATAAATTAAAAGTATTAAAGCATGCAACTTTGGAAGTAAACGAGGAAAATGCAAAAGAGTATTTCTCAAATAGTGGAAAAGAAGTTGATGGTAAAAAAATAAGAATTGAACCTTATGTACACAAATATACAATTTATGCAGAAGATTATGCAGGGAATTTTTCAATACAAGTGATTGAAGTAGATAGTGATATTTATGAAATGGTGAAAAACTGGGATGAGGCTTGGCCTGGAGTAAATAAACAATCAACCGGAACTAACACACTAACACTGTCTGCTACAGGTTCAGATATTATAAATTATAGGATATATGGAAATAGTATACAACAAGGTGAAAATCTTTTTGATAAAACAACAATGTTAGGTGGGTTTTTACCAACATCTGGAGCTTATCCTACAACCAATGCTTCTTATCCGCAAGCCTCATATCAAATAATTGAAATTAAAACTAATGATGTTTTTGATATAACTTATACTGGTGATGGTAGCAAATATGGAAGAATATTTTATATAGACAGCGATACAAATGAAGTAAAAGGGTATGTTTCTGCCACTTCTAATACTTATTTTACTTCTACGGCAAATTATAGCAATGGATATGTAGATGGTAAAATAACTGCAAAGAAAGATTTTAAACTAGGAGTAATGCATTTGAAAGAATTGCCTCAAAGCTTTGATTTACAAATAAGAAATACAACGCCTACAGTAGATAATCCAATTGAAATACAAAGTGTTGGAGAGAAGACGAATAACTTATTTGATATAAAAGATAGAACTTTGGGAACTTTAACTAGTGGAGGAGCAAATACTGAAATAAGACAATTTGAATTTGATAAATATTATGTTGGTTTAACAATGAACAATTACTATTATCCAACTAATATTTCACAATATGAAGTTGTTGAAGATGTTGTAAAGGTTTCTTCAAAAGCAAGTGGATATGGTGTAGGAGTACCATTTCAAGTAAAATCTAATACAAGTTATACTGTAAAGTGTGATGGGGAAAACACTAGAATTGGAATAGGCTTTTATACTGCAGAAGGAGAATGGTTAAGTTATGTCCAAACAGCTACTTTTACAACTCCTGAAAATTGTGGGATTGTGGTAATTCTTTTTAGGCCTGATGTTGGGGTGGGATTAGTAACTTATTATAATATACACTTAGTAGAAGGAACTAAAATTGCTGAGTATGAACCTTATGGTAAGTATAAAATCCCTATTAGAGTAAGAGGGAAAAATTTATTTAATATAGAAAATATCTATGAGAGTAGAGTAACTAATGGTTATGTTGAATATTTTGATGACCATAGTGGATTGAAGTTAGTTTCTAGTCAATTTAACAATGGATATTCTATTGGAAAACTAAGTGAATTATGTCCTAATTTGAAAGTTGGAGATACTTTTTGTATAAACTTCGAAACTAATGGCTTTAGGTATAATACAACTGTTGATTATGTTTATTTGAATACTTATGGCTCTTCAATATATAAAGGTAAAAGTTATATTTGTACGCAAAAAATGTTAGACAGCGCTGTATACTGTTATACGGGAACTGTATCAGACGCATATATAAAAAATATACAATTTGAAATAGGTACTGTCGCAACAGAATATGAACCATATTACGAATCAATAACAAAAAGTATATATCTAGACGAACCTTTAAGAAAAATAGGAGAGAATTCAGATTACATAGATTTTAAAGCTGGAACTGAAAATAGGGGAATAGGTAAAGTATCTTTGGATGATACTCAACCGTATGTTTTTTATAAATATAATAATGATTTAGATAATACTTACCATTATTATATTAATACCCCGAATAATAAGGAACCGCTAATTATACAATCTACTCCAATGCTTTGTAATAGGTTCCCGGCTGGAGATATAGTGATGAATAGAAATGCTGAAGATAGTTTTGTTACGAGTAGATATGGAATTAAAATTTATGGACAGATACAGAAATCATTAATAGACAATTATACAGGAGAGAGCGAAAAAGATAGACTAATACAGTATTTTTCAGATAATTATACAGAAGTTGAATATGTTTTGAATACATCTAGTACTGAGGTTATAGAATTACCAGATTTACCTACATTTAAAGGAACAACTATAATAGAAGTATTAACAGATGTATCACCAAGTAGTACTGTTGTAAATTACTATACTAAAGGGACTTGACATATATGGTATAATAATAGTGTACCTAATTCTAGGCAATGACTTTACCCTAAAATTGTTGCTTGGATTTATGGCGAATTTTTGAAACAAGGAGGGAAACAAAATGACAAAAGCAAGAAAACAAGAAATTCTTACTACATTCGCAAGAACAGAAGGAGATACAGGTTCTACAGAAGTACAAGTAGCTCTTTTAACAGAAAGAATTAGAGAACTTACTGAGCACTTGAAAGTTCATAAAAAAGATGAACATTCTAGACGTGGTCTTCTAATTATGGTTGGTAAGAGAAAAAGACTTTTAGCTTATTTAGAAAAAATAGATATTGAAAGATATCGTGAATTAATAGCTAAATTAGGAATTAGAAAATAGTTTCAAAAACCTTTAGATTTAAATCTAAAGGTTTTTTTTATAAACTATTTCATTTTATATTTTTTTATGATAATATACCTTTTGAACAAAAGATAAGGGGGACTTTTAATGTTTTTTTATTTAGTTTTGTTGATAGCGGGGTTATATCTATTAATAAGAGGAGCAGATATATTTGTAGATGGAAGTGTAGAAATAGCTAGGAAATTTAATATTAGTGAAATGTTAATAGGAATGACCTTGGTTTGCTTTGGAACAAGTCTTCCTGAGTTAATTGTATCAATAAATGGAAGCTTAAAAGATACGGCAGATTTAGTTATTGGAAATATGGTTGGCAGTAATATTTTTAATATTTGCATAATTTTGGGATTGGTGTCTGTAATAAATCCGGTAAAACTTGTAAAAGAAACAGTAAGAAAAGATATGTATATGAGCCTTGTTACTGGCTTA
The DNA here is from genome assembly GCA_017549425.1 of Clostridia bacterium. Taxonomy (GTDB): domain Bacteria; phylum Bacillota; class Clostridia; order TANB77; family CAG-465; genus UMGS1649. The sequence goes on from JAFYUV010000018.1 coordinate 25,056, forward strand.
GCGTTCCTTTTTGTGACTTTAGATACTTTGAATTCTGCACTACAAGGAAATGTTATATCTAGAGCAGATGGTGGAATACTTTTAATATTATTTGCTATATTTATGTATTACACTTTATATGAGTTTGGTGGACTTACTGCCAAAACCAGAGAGAAAAGAGAATTAAGGAAACAACATAAAAGTGAATATAAAAGAATAAAAAAAGAAAAGAGACAATTAATAGATGTAAAAGAATTAATTAAAAACATATTGATCTGCTTGCTTGGAGGAATGCTTGTTTTTGTTGGCTCTGAATGTGTTATTAATGGGGCTGTTGGTTTTGCTACGGTAATTGGAGTGAGTGAAACATTTATAGCAATCCTAGTGATAGCAGTTGGAACAAGTTTGCCAGAACTAGCAACATCTCTAGCCGCCTTAAAGAAGAAAAAGGTTAATGTAGCAGTAGGAAATTTAATTGGAAGTAATATGTATAATATGTTGTTTATAACAGGAACAGCAGCAGTAATTAATCCGTTAAGGGTATCTTCTTATGCGATTTGGATAGATATAGCTGTATTTATTTTAATAACATTAATTTTAATCTTATTTACAAAAATAAGATATATACGAAAAGGAAGCTATGAATTATCTAGAGTAGAAGGAATTATATTAATAGTTGTATATATTGCATATATTTCTTATGTAATATATAGAGGTTAATTGGAGGTAGTAAAGTTGTGGAAAACCAAATATATAACTTATCTGTAGAAGAAAGCTTAAAAAAATTAAAAACACAAGAAGGCGGATTGTCTGACGAAGAAGCTAAAAAAAGGCTTGAAGAAAATGGATATAACAAATTAGTGGAAGGAAAGAAAAAAACTTTCTTTTCTAGGATTATAGAACAATTAAAAAATGTTATGATAATTATTTTAATAATTGCAGCAACTATTTCTTTAGTAACAGCGATTATGGAAGATGAATCAATAACTGAATCATTAGTAATATATGTGGTAGTTCTTTTAAATACTTTTTTAGGAGCTTTGCAAGAATCAAAAGCTGAGAAAGCAATTGATGCTTTAAAAAAGATGTCTCTACCTTATATAAATGTAAGAAGAAATGGGAAAATAATTAAGGTAAAAACAGAGGAATTGGTAGTTGGTGATATTGTTTTAATAGAAGCGGGGGACTATGTTCCAGCGGACATGAGAATAATAAAAAATAATAGTTTAAGAGTAGAGGAAGCGGCTCTAACTGGAGAATCTTTACCAATAAATAAACATGTCAATCCTATAGATGGTAGTGTAGCCCTTGGAGATAGAAGAAATATGTTATACTCTGGAAGTAGTGTGGCTTATGGTAGAGGTGAAGGCGTAGTTTGTGAAACTGGAATGAAAACAGAAATGGGAAAGATAGCAGCTATATTAAGCAGAACAAAAGAAGAATTGACACCACTTCAAAAGAAGATGAATGAAATTAGTAAAATATTAACAGTGGTAGTGGTTATAATCGGATTAGCAATGGTAGTATTAGGGATTGCTAAAAATAATCCGCCGTTAGAAATTTTTATGCTTGCTGTGTCACTGGCTGTGGCGGCTATTCCAGAAGGGCTGCCTGCATCTATTACAATTATATTGTCTATAGGCGTTCAAAAAATGGCAAAACAAAATAGTATTATCAGAAAGATGTCCTCGGTTGAAACGTTAGGGGCAACACAAATAATTTGTTCAGATAAAACCGGAACTTTAACACAAAATAAAATGACTGTAAAAGCTTTTGCTATAAATAATGAAATTAGTAATGATTGTAATGTAAAAGATGAGTTAAAATCAAATGACGAGTTTTTGAAGTTAATTCATTGTATGTCTTTGTGTAATGATATTAAAGAAAGCAAAACTGAAGAAGAGACTATTTGGCTTGGAGATCCTACTGAAATAGCTTTAGGTGAGTTTGCTCAACTTAATGGATTTAGCAAATTAGATTTAGAAGACAACTATGAAAGAGTTGCAGAAATACCGTTTGATTCTGTAAGAAAAATGATGACAACAGTAAATAAAGTAGAAGAACAGTATATAAATTATACTAAAGGCGCCGTTGAATCTATAATAGAAAGATGCGAATACATTTTATTAAATGGGAAAAGAGTCAAGTTAACTGAAAAGATAAAAGAAGACGTTATTAAAAATAACAATGAAATGTCTAGTAAAGCTTTAAGAGTATTAGCGTATGCATATAAAGAACAAAAAGAAATACCTAAAGAATTAGAAAGTGATAAAGTTGAAAAAGGACTTACATTTATAGGACTTACAGGAATGATTGATCCGCCAAGGCCAGAGGTAAAAGATTCTGTAAAAGAATGCTTTAAAGCTGGAATGATACCAGTAATGATTACTGGAGACAATAAAGAAACAGCAGTTGCAATAGCTGAAGAAATTGGTATTATTGAAAAAGGTAATGAGGCTATAACAGGTGCTGAGTTGGATGAACTAACAGACGAAGAATTCCTAAAAAGAATAAGAAATATTAGAGTTTATGCTAGGGTTTCTCCTGAAAACAAAGTAAGAATTGTAGAAACTTGGAAAAAACTTGGTAAAATAGTTGCGATGACAGGTGATGGAGTAAATGATGCTCCAGCATTGAAAACAGCGGATATAGGAGTGGGAATGGGAATTACTGGAACTGAAGTTTCCAAAAGTGTTGCTAGTATGATTTTAACAGATGATAATTTCGCTTCAATTGTGGTGGCTGTTAAAGAGGGAAGAAGAATATATAACAATATTCAAAATGTAATAGTTTATTTATTGGCTACAAATATCGCAGAAGTAATAATAGTATTTTTGGCAAATTTATTTAATAGTGTAATATTTACCCCAATACAATTATTATGGATAAATTTAGTAACCGATACAATACCGGCAATGACTTTAGGATTTGAGCCTGCAGACAAGAAAATAATGAGTGAAAAGCCAAGAGATGCAAAAGAAAAATTCTTTACACCATTTTTGGTTACAAGAATTTTGGTGCTAGCTATATTAAAAAGTATAATGGTATTAACTACATATTTTATATTGGAAAATAATTATACTCACGAAGTAGCTTCGACAGTAGCATTTATATTATTATCTGTAACTGAATTGTTATTTGCGTTTAGCGTAAGGTCTAATACAAAAAGTGTATTTACTATAGGGTTATGCTCTAATAAACAAATGTTATATGGAGTTGTAGGAGTTTTAATTGTACAAATTGTTGCAGTATTTTTACCAATATTTATTGATTTGTTAGGATTAATAGGGCTAACAACAAACTTATATATTCTAGCGTTTGTATTACCTGTAATACTATTCTTTATAGCGGAGATTACAAAGCTAATAATAGCTAAAATATTTAAATTAGAAGAAAAATAAAAAGTTGAGGTATAAAAGCCTCAATTTTTTATTATATATGTACTTTTTTGATATATATATGCATACATTAAAATTAAAGAGGTGTATGTATGGCAAATATGGATAATAATAAAATTAATTTAAGCAATTTATTTAATTTAAATAAACTAGGAAGTTTTTTGGGGCTTAATTCCAATAATAGAGGGGGCTTCAATAATCCTTTGAGTGGATTAACCAGAATGTTTGGTGGAGGAAAATTTAATAATCAAGTAAATAGAAATAGATGTAATGTTAAAGTTTTGCCTATAGAGGAAGCTTATAGAAAAATAAAAACAGGAACAGTTTTTTTATTAGATGTAAGAACGGAAATGGAGTTTAGAACTATAAGAATAAAAGGTAGCGTAAATATTCCGCTTGACACACTTCAAATGGAAATTCAAAATATTGTTTCTAATAAGGATGAGAGCATATTGATATATTGTGCAACTGGTTCTAGGGTAAGAAGAGCAATACAAATATTATGGTCATTAGGTTATACCAATTTATATATTTGGGAAGGTGCAGGAATGAATACATTTGCTTTTCAAGATTTAATATTGTATAATGAAAACAGAAGTGAAACAAATTAATAAAGAGGTGTTAATTATGAAACAAGCAAATGATAATAATTTTAATGAATTGGTAAATGAGGATAAATTAACTGTAGTAGATTTTTATGCAACTTGGTGTATGCCATGCCAAATGCAAGCTAAGGTTTTGGAAAAACTCGATTCATCTAGAAGTGATGAGTATGATATTATAAAGGTCAATGTAGATGAAGCTCCAAATTTAGCAAGTATTTATGAAGTGTATTCAATACCAACTCTAGTAATGCTTAAAAATGGCGAAATTCTTAGAAAAAGCGTAGGATACACAGAGGAAAAAGAACTACTAAGTATGATAGAGGAACTAAAATAGGAAAGGTTGTAACATTTATGTAACACAAATTAATCAATTTTGTTATATAAATGTTATTGTTTTGTAGTTGAAATTGTCGTATTTTATGGTAATATTTTAGTATAAAAGTAAAGTAATTTTATAACAAATGAGGTGTATTATGGAAGGATTTTTTAAACGCGAATGGAAAGCATTCTTAAACGACATGCAAGAAATTGGAGAGTTCTTTATAGGAGATGGAGAGGAAAAAGTTCACTTTGACTCTGTAGAAAAACCAGACGGATTCTTCAAAAGAGAATGGAAAGCATTCTTGGATGATATGCGTGGACTTGGAGAAATGGTTATGGCAGCATTTGAAGATGACCCAGTATTAAAACTTTGTGCTCCAAAAGAAGATAGAGTTTTAGATTGTGATAACGGTGCGGAACAAGTTGGATTCTTCAAAAATGAATGGCAATTATTTAAACAAGATATTGCTCAAGCAGATGAAGAATTATCTAACCTTTTCGGACTTCAAAAAAAAAATGTAACTGAAGAAATTCCAGTAGCTTGTTTCGAAGAACCAACTTATATTAAAGATGAAGTTGATGTTAAATTAGAAACTTATTTGGAAGAACCAGTTGAAGAACTTATGGAAAATGTATGTGGCGAAAAAACTCAACATGCAATTTTACGTGAGTATGCAACTTTCTTCAAACCATATACTGAGCAAGCTGAAATGTGCCAAGTTGCTTTCAAGAAATATTATGATAGACATGCTTTAAAAATGGCTGTTAATGAATTCCCTGTAGAGCAAGCAAGAATTGTTCAAAATAATGTTGATGTATTTATAAAAGGTCAAGAAATTTTTGGACAAGGTGGACAATTCATAGACTCTAGAGTAGATGGTATCTTTGATAAAGTAGGAATTGGCGAAGTTAACAAAATGGTTGGAATTCTAAGTGATTCAGTAACAGATGGAAAGAATATTCAAGGTGAAAGAATACTTGCTGAGGCTATGAGTTACATGGTAGACAATGGAATTAAAGTTGAAAAAAACGGAACGTTGTTACAACCTGTAAAAAAATCTTTAGAAGCTAAACTTGATGATGTTCATAATTCTTTAAGAACTCATGAAGATTGGAATGAAGATTATCAATCATTGCTTTCTCAAGAAAGAAAATATTTATATGCTTTGAATAGAATAGAACAATTTGAAACTGAACAAAGAATAGCTGAGTTTGAATCAAAATTAAATGATTTAGATGTTATAGTTTAAAAAACGAAAAGCACAGAAAACTGTGCTTTTTTCATGCATTTAAATAGCCTAAACTATTTACTTTTGACGTTTTTTGGTATAATATATTGGTATATTATGAATAAGAGGGGAATTAAGTTATGAAAGTAAAATTTTATGCGCAAAAAAATAGTGTAAATACACTAAAAGAAATATTTGAAATGAATAGCAACGGAGATTTAAAAAAGACTTATATGGTAATAGGGAACCTAAAAGAGTCTGGGTTTTATATATTAGAAGAGTTCCTAATTGACTTAAAAGCTCGTAAATACTTTTTAGTTGGTATAGACAAGAAAAACACAACAAGAAGAATGTTAGAGGAATTGTGTAAAACAACTAAAAATGTATATGTATATAACAATAATTATGCAAACGAATTAAATGCAAATATATTTGTTTTCGAATATTCAAAATTTGCAAGAGTATATGTATCTAGTGGAAGTCTATCTGAATCTTCTTTAATAACAGATGTTACTTGTTACACTGGAATTGAATTTGATTTAGAGAATAAAGACGAAGCGATTCAATACAAAGATTACGTGGTAGAGATAACTAAAGAATCTAAGTCAGAAGAGTTTATAGCAATAGATAAACAATATGTTGCAAAATTGGTAGAAGATAAAGAAATATTTTCTACAAAACAATATACACATAATGTAATGAGTATTTCAGACTTAATTAAGAAACAAAAAGAAGAAGTAAAGGAAGAAGTAGAAGAGGTAGTTGAAGAACGTACTAATAAAGTACCCAAAATAGATTTGAGTTCAATGGATGACGTTTCTTTTGATATAGATTTGGGAAAAGAAGAAGTTGCTATAGAAGAAGTAGTATCAGAAGATATACAATTTGATAAATTACAAGAAAAAGTTGTGGATTCTGAACTTGTTGAAGATATGGTATCTGAGGTTGAACTAGATGCTCAAGAGGAAGAAACCGTTCAAGATGAAGTAATAGACATGGAAAGCATGCTTTTTGAAAAAGCAGATATAAAATTAAACAAGAAAAAAGCAATGAAAACTACAGAAAAAACAGAAGAAAAGATAAAATCTAAAAAATTGGATTTAACAAAAGTCTCTAATATATTTTTAGAATTACCTTCAAAGCCTACTAAAGAAAAAGATAGTATGCAGTTAAAAACTCCAAATTATATACTAGATATGATACCTCATTTCTTTTCGGAGCTTAATTCTGAAAAGATGAAAAAATCTGATGAAGGGATAAACGAGAAGAAAATAGAAATAAATTTGGAAATAGTTGATGTAAATTCAAATACAAGATATGTAGATAAAAGTGCTATGCTTTTAGACCAACAAAATAAAACATATATAGCTTTAATTTCAGATAAATTACAAGAAATATATTATGAAGAAGGCGATTTAGCTAGAATTATTAAGCTTGCAGATAATACTTATCATGTAGAGATTATACCTAAGACATCTGAGGAATATAACGTATGGAAAAAGATGTGTACAAATAGCATGCGCGGAACGTCAAGATGTTTTGGAATGATGTAGTTTTAAATAAAGAGGGGAAATAATGCAGTTAAAAAGAATTGAGTTACAAGGATTTAAATCTTTTGCAGAAAAAACTATAATTGAGGTAGAACCGGGTATTACTACAATAGTAGGGCCTAACGGAAGTGGAAAGAGTAATATATCTGATGCAATAAGATGGGTATTAGGAGAACAAAGCGCAAAATCTTTAAGAGGCTCTAACATGCAGGATGTTATATTTTCAGGGACAGAGCAAAGAAAAGCTTTGGGAATGGCAGAGGTTACTATTGTTTTAGATAATACAGATAAGAGTTTACCGTTAGAATTTGCAGAAGTATCCGTAACAAGAAGAGTATTTAGAAGCGGAGAAAGCGAATATTATATAAATAGAAGTCAGTCTAGATTAAAAGATGTCCAAGAACTATTTATGGATACTGGTGTAGGTAGAGATGGATATAGCATTGTTGGGCAAGGGAAAATCGATAGTATTATATCTTCTAAATCTGATGAAAGAAGAAGTATATTTGAAGAGGCTTCAGGTATTGTAAAATACAGAACTAGAAAGGATGAAGCTTTAAGGAAACTAGAGAATACTAATATTAATTTAGATAGAGTAAGAGATATTTTACAAGAAATTGAGAATAATTTAAAACCGCTTGAAGAAAAAAGTATAGTAGCAAAAAAATATCTTGAAAAAAGAGATGAATTAAAAAATATAGACATAAAGCTGTTTGTGGATTTGGTGGAAAACACACAAGGCGAACTAGGAGAATTAAACGCAAAAGTGCAAGCTTTAAGCGAAAGCGTTGAACAAAATGAGGAAAACATCAATAAAATACAACGTTCAAGAGAAGAAACAAGAGTAGCTTTAGAAGAAATATTGCAAGACACAGAAAAAGCTCAAGAATCATATTATAAATGTTTAAACGAAAAAGACAAGTTATCGTCAAAAATAGAAGCTTTTGACGATAGAATGAAGCAAGCAGAAGAAAATATAGAAAAGCTAAAACAAGAAATTGTTGAAGGAAAGACGAGTATAGATTTATTACAACAGGAAATTGTTACTAGAAATACTAAAAAGAATAATATGCAACAAAACAAAGAACGTTTTGTGGTTGAATTAGAAGAGAAAGAAACAGAATTAAAAGAAATTATTTCTAATATGTCAGCTAAAGAATTAGAGATAGAAGAATTAAAATCAAAAACAGAAGAATTAAAAGAGGAACAAAGCGAGATTAGATTAAATATTGCGACTAATACTACAAAGATAGAAACGGCAAAAGCAAGGCTTGAAGTAATACAAAAATCTAATACTAAGGATATCTCTAATAGCGATGCGTTAAAGATTGAAGTAGAAGAAATAAAGGACGAATATTCTAGTAAAAAGAAACAAAAAGAGGATGCCGAAAACAAGTTAAATCTAATATCTAAAGAAAAAGAAGAATTAGAAAAGTATTTCTCTAGTATTGCTAGTAAAGAGGCGGATTTAAAACAGAAAATTATAGAGGCAAAATCTAAACTAGGTTATATGACAAACCTAGAAAATGAAAATGCTGGATATATTTCAAGTGTTAAGTCTATAATGGATTTAACAAAGAGAAATGAAGGATACAAAAGCAAGGTTTTTGGAACTCTCGCAGGACTTGTTTCTACAGAAGAAAAATATGAAAAGGCAATAGAAATTGCAATGGGAGGATATCTACAAAATATAGTTGTAGATACAGATAAAACTGCTAGAGATTTAGTGCAATTTTTAAAGGATGGAATGCTTGGGCGTGCAACCTTCTTACCTATAGAAAGTATTAGGTTATATAAAGATGAAATACCTAGTAAAGCAAAGAATTGTAATGGCTTTTTAGGAACAGCAATAGAACTTATTACATTTGATAAGAAATTCGAAGCTGTAATTCGTTTAGCGTTAGGTAGAACTATTATTGTAGATACTTTAGAAAACGGAATAAAGATGTCTAAAGTAACGGGCCAAACGGCTAAAATAGTTACTTTAGCTGGAGAAATCATTTCTACAACAGGAAGTATTACTGGTGGACAAGCAAATGTAAAGCAAGTAAACTTAGTAGGAAGATCCAGAAAGCTTAGTGATTATCAAAAAATGCTAGATACAGCTGTTAAAGAATATGAAGATTTTACTAATAGCTTTAAAGATAAAAAAAATAGGTATGAAGAAATATCACAAAACTTAATAAGGGTAAAAAGTGAATTAGATAAGTTAATAATTGAATATACATTGGTAGAGCAGAAACTTGCACAAGCAATAAAGGAAACAGATAAATTAAAAAATATTAGAGAACAAAAGGATGATGAAAAAGTTCAGCTAGAAACAAGTATTAAAAACTGGGAATTAGAAAATGAAAAGCTTAATGAAAAGATGCAAGAACTAGAGGAACAAGTTGTTAAATTAAAAGAAGAAATATATGAGTTTACAAGATTTAACAAAGAAAAAGAAGCAAAAATTTCTCTTTTAAATGAAGATATTGTGAATTTAAAAGTATCTGTTTCATCATTTGATGAGTCAGCTTTGTCTATTGATGAAATGGTTGAAAAAATAAATTTAGACATAGCTAATTTCTATGAAAGTATAGAAAGAAAAGAACAATTAATTTTAAGTTATACAGAAGAATTAAGCAAAGGTGAAGAAAATAATCTAAAAGATATAGAAGAACTAAAAAACATTGAAGAAGCATCTAAAGAAACATTGTCTGTTTTAGAAAAATTAAAACAAGATAAGTCAGTTAATATTTCTAGACAAGAAGAACTAGAAAAAGAACTATTATCTAGTATAGAGGTTTTAGACAAATTAAAATCTGAAAAGTCTAAAGTAGAGGCTAAAAAGGCCAAATTTGATGCTGAAGTAGAAATGCTAAAAGTTAAAATTTGGGAAGAATATGAACTTACTTCTTCTGGGGCTAAAGAATTCGCAAAGGGTTTAACTAACTTAGATAATATATCAAGGGTAAAGCTTGAACAACGTGCTTCAAAATTAAAACAAGAAATAAAGGATTTGGGCGAAGTTAGTGTAAATTCTATACAAGAATATAAAGATTTAACAGAAAGATTTTCTTTTATTTCTAATCAAAAAATTGATTTAGAAGATACAAAGAGCAAATTAGAAAATTTAATAGATAATACAACAAGTGTAATGAAAACTCAGTTTGCAAAGCAATTTAGAATTATAAACGACAATTTTAAATCTGTATTTGTAGAACTTTTTGGTGGCGGAAAAGCGGAGTTAAGACTTACGGATGAAGCAAATATTTTAGAAAGTGGAATAGAAATTGTTGCAGAACCACCAGGTAAAAAACTACAAAATCTATCATTGCTTTCAGGAGGAGAAAAAGCACTTACTGCAATTGCTATTTTATTTTCAATTTTAAAAATAAAATCACCTCCATTCTGTATATTAGATGAAATTGAAGCAGCCTTGGATGATATAAATGTTGCTAGATTTGCATCATATATTAAAAAGTATTCAGATGAAACTCAATTTTTAGTAATAACGCATAGAAAAGGAACAATGGAAATAGCTAGCTCAGTATATGGAGTTACAATGCAGGAATACGGTGTATCTAAGCTTATATCTATGAAAATGAAGTAAAATATAACCTTTAAATTTTAGGAATTATTCTAAAATTTAAAGGTTTATTTTGTATATTTTACCAAATTATTAATAGAATAAAAGTAAGGGAGGAAATTGTATGCCAAAATTTAAAACATATGCAATTGCTATATTGATACCGCTTCTAGTTGGTGGTATTGTGGGATTTATAATGTCTGGTTCAATGGATTATGATGAACTTGTAAAGCCACCTCTTGCTCCACCGGGAATAGTGTTCCCTATAGTGTGGAGTATATTATATGTATTAATGGGCGTGTCATATGCAAGACTTAAATTGCAAGGTAAAGTAGATAAGAATATTAGATTAATATATTATGGACAGTTGGTGGTAAATGCCTTATGGTCTATTATATTTTTTAATTTAAAATTAAGATTTGTTGCTTTCTTATGGATTTTATTACTCCTTGCATTAGTTATAACTATGATTATAAAATTTTATAATAAAGATAAACTGGCAGGACTTTTACAAATACCGTATTTAGTATGGACTACATTTGCTACTTATTTGAATTTGTTTTTCTATATTTTAAACAGATAAAACTAGGTTATACCTAGTTTTTTTGTGTGTTTGGTAGAATATATAATTTGTATATGATATACTTCATATATGCGAGGTAAAATATATGAGAAATATTGAAATAAAAGGAGTTTACAAACATTTTAAAGGCAACTATTACATAGTTGAAGATATAGGAATAGACTGTGAAACTGAAAGAGAGTGTGTTATATATAGAGCACTTTATGGAGATAAAAAATTGTGGATTAGAGATAAGGAAATGTTTTTAGGAGAAGTTGATAATAAAAAATATCCTGAGGTACAACAAAAATATAGATTTGAATTGATAGAATTAAAATAGAGGGGTAATTTATGATTTTGGGAATCATTTTTTTAATAAATTTAATAATTGTTTTTTGTTTACAAATACCAGTAAGTATATTAGAAAAAATATTTATATCTGCATATACAGCAATAGTTGCTAGAACTTTTTTTTTGACGTTGAGTAGGATTATAAAAAATTATAAAGAATCTAGAAAATGGATAAATATAATTAAAGAAGATGAAAACAAATTTTTATATTATAGAGAAATTATAAAAAATATATCTATTGCAGAACTGGGTTACTTGTATAAAAAGAATATAAATATAGAATTATTAATTGGTTTAACAATTCAAAAACTATTATTAAATAAAAATATAGAAATCAATGAAAACAAGATAAAAATATTATCAAATAGAAATCTTTTTCCTATAGAAGAGTATATGGTAAAGAATATTAAATTCTGGGATTTGCCAGAATTTAAAAGGCAATTAAAAAAAGAAATTAAGAGAAATCTAATAAAACAAGGGTACATGCAAACAAAAGAAAAAAATCTAGATATAAAAGATTTTCTTATAATACTATTAGGAGCAATTTGTTTTTTTGTATCAATCACTCTTCTTGAATATTCAAAATATATATTTTTGTATATAATGTTGTTTGTTATATATTGGTTAGTAGCTGTAATCCATATTAGAACACAAAGTTCAACTATGTATCTTGTAACTTCGAAAGGGGTTGAGACTTACCAAAAATTAAAGGGGCTAAAAAAGTATTTGCAAGATTATACTGAGTTTTCTGAAAAAGAGATCAAAGAGTTGGTACTTTGGAGAGAATATATGCTGTATGCTATTCTTCTAGATGAAAGTGATAAATTAGAAAAAGAAGTTAAATTAAAATATAACGAAATAATAGATTTTTTACAATCACAAATATCTGAAAAATAATACAATAAGAACTAATTAGCTTGCTATTTTATGCTAAATATGATATAAAATGTGTGTAATTTAGGAGGAAAAAATAATGAATAAAAAAGTTTTAATCGGTGTTATAGTAGTTGTGGTTGCTATAATAGCAGTAGTTGCTGTAGTTTCAATAACAAAAGCAAATAACACACCAGTAATTGCTTTTGAATCAAAAGATGATAGTATAAAGGTTGCACAAGACATTTATGCTAAAATAGATATGTCACAGATGCCTATGATTGCAGAAAATGTGTTAGATTTATCTGATACAGAAACTGTTCAATATCTTACAGGAGTACAAGATCCAAGTAAAATAAATTATGCTGTTGTATCTGAGCCTATGATGAGTGCTCAAGCCTATGCTATGGTTTTGGTTAAAGTAAAAGATGGTGAAGATGTAGAGAAAATTAAACAAGAAATGGTAGACAATATAGATGTTAGAAGATGGATTTGTGTTGCAGCAGAAAAGGTTTACGCAACAAATCACCATAATTTAATATGTATGGTAATGTCTAGCGAAGAAAGAGCGCTTCCAGTATATAACGCGTTCAAAGAACTAGTTGAAAACAAAATCGGTAAAGAACTTGTGAAAACTGGAGAAATGTAAAAATTTAATTACTAGTACCTAAAATTAATATTGGTTTATTAACTTTAGGTACATTTTTTATATAAGGAGTCAAAATGGTATTTTCAAGTATTAGTTTTTTATATTATTTTTTACCAATAGTTCTGATATTGTATTTTTTAGTACCTAAAAAAGCAAAAAACTTTGTGTTATTTATCGCTTCTATAACTTTTTACTTTTATGGAGAAAAAGCTTATACAGTTATAATGTTGGCACAAATACTATTGGCATACATTAGCGGAATTTTAATAGATAAATATAAAGGTACAAAACAGGCAAAGACAGTTATGTCTGTTGCAGTTATGTTATGTTTAGGGGTATTAGGATATTTTAAATATACTAACTTTTTAATTCTTAATATTAATAATTTATTAAAAACAAGTATTTCTATATTAGAAGTAATGTTGCCTATAGGTATATCTTTTTATACATTTCAAATTATTAGCTATATTGTTGATGTATATAGAGGAAAAGCAGAAGTACAAAAAAGCTTTTTAAAACTTGCTACGTATGTATCTCTGTTTCCACAACTCATAGCAGGACCAATTGTTAGATATGTTGATGTAGAAAGAGAATTAACAAATAGAAAGATAACACTAGAAGGAGTATCTAGCGGAGTAACAAGATTTACTATTGGTTTAGGAAAAAAAGTATTATTAGCCAATTCACTTGCTAAATTATGTGATATTTTTAAACTTTCTGATGAAAAGAGTGTATTATTCTTTTGGATATATGGAATAGCTTGTACATTATACGTTTATTTAGATTTTTCTGGTTATTCAGATATGGCTATTGGAATAGGTAGGATGTTAGGATTTAATTTCTTAGAAAACTTTAATTATCCATTTATTTCAAAGAGTATAACAGAATTTTGGAGAAGATGGCATATGTCCCTTGGCTCATGGTTTAGAGATTATGTATATATTCCTCTTGGGGGAAACAGAGTAAGTAAACTAAAATTTATTCGTAATATATTAGTTGTATGGGGATTAACAGGACTTTGGCATGGTGCAGACTGGAATTTCATATTATGGGGATTAATGTTTGGAGTATTACTACTTTTGGAAAAATTAGTACTAAAGAAGTATTTAGAAAAACTTCCAGCAATATTTAGTAACTTGTATGTTATGCTTATTATAGTTATTAGTTTTGTTATCTTCAATTCAAACGGTATGGAAGAAGTTGTATTTTACTTATCTGGTATGTTTGGTGGATTAGATGTACCAGTTATAAACAATACAACAATGTATTATTTAAGAAGTTATATTGTAACAATTGTAATAGCAATTATAGCATCAACTCCATTAATTAAGAATGCTGTTATTCGTTTAAAGGAAAAGAGGAGAATAAATAAAATAATCAATGTTTTAGAGCCAATATTTGTTGTATGTCTACTTATAGCAACAACTTCTTATTTGGTAGATGATTCTTTTAATCCTTTCTTGTATTTTAGGTTTTAGGCTAAAGAGGTGATTGTTATGAGTGATAAATTTAAAAATATAATAATTACAGTAAGTTTTATGGCTTGCGTGGTTGGTGGATTTTTAATTAATATTATAATTAAAGATGAGAAAATATCTGAAAGTGAAAGAAGAAAATTAACGCAGTTTCCAAATGCTTCTTTAGCTAGTATAATGGACGGAAACTTTATGACTAATTTTAATGATTATTCAGTAGACCAGTTTATATTAAGAGATGAGTTTAGAAGTTTAAAATCATTAATTGAATTTAATATATTGGGGAAAAAAGATAACAACAATTTATATATAGTAAATGATGCTATATATAAAATGGAAGAAAACTTTAATTATAACGAAATAAAAAAAGCTGCGGATAAATTTAATAAGATTTATGAAGAATACTTAACAGGAATGAATGTGTATTATAGTTTAATACCAGAGAAGACTTATTATCTTTCAGATAAAGGAATTTATACTAGTATAGACTATGACAAAATTGCGGATATAATGAATTCTAATATAAAAAACATGAAGTATATAGATATATATGATTGTTTAAATGAAGATTCATATTATAGGACAGATACTCATTGGAAGCAAGAGGCATTAGCTGCTGTTGTGAATAAAATAAGCGAAAACATGAACTTTAAAGAATATTTAAAAAGTAACTATACAACAAAAACTATAGACGATTTTTATGGAGTATATTATGGTCAATTAGCTTTAAGTCTATTACCAGATAAGATAACATATTATACAAATAGTGTTATAGATGAGAGCGCCGTATATAATTATGAAACTCAAAAATATGCCGAAGTTTATGACTTAACAAAACTAAGCAGCATGGATAAGTATGATATGTTTTTATCTGGAGCAACACCATTACTTAGAATAGAGAATCCAAATTGTACAACAGGTAAGAAATTAATAGTATTTAGAGATTCTTATGCAAGTAGCTTAATTCCATTTTTTGTAGAAGCTTATGAAGAAATAATGGTTATAGATATACGCTATATGCCAAGTAGCATGTTAAAAGATTATATTGAATTTTCAAATCAAGATGTATTATTTTTATACAGTACTTTGGTGTTAGGTAATAGTTCAATTTTAAGATAGAAAGAGGAAGTTTTAGTGATTTTTAGCGAGAATGTAAAGATACCTTTAAAAGATATAGATGAGACTTTTTATATAAAGGATATTGGAATTTTAGAAATGCTTGAAAATACAGCTTCACATCATTCAGATATGCAGGGGTATGGAGTGACTTCTGTGGAAAATACAGGGCTTGCCTGGATTTTAATGGATTGGAAGGTAAAAGTTTTAAAAAGACCTAAATATGGTGAAGAGTTAACTGTAAATACATGGGCAAGATTTATAAATGGTAGTATAAAAAAACATTATACATATAGGGATTTTGAAGTTTTAGATAGTTTAGGAAATCTGTGTGTTATAGCTACATCTAAATGGGTTATTATTAATATGTCAAATGGACGTATTACTGAAATTGGTGATAGCATTCTTGATGCTTATGGTATTGAGGATAAAAGTGTTTTTGGTGAACAAGAAGTCGAAAAGTTAAAAATATACCAAGATTTTAAATCTATTGTAGAGTATAAAATAAATAGAAGTGATGTGGATTTTATAGGGCACGTACATAATTTGTATTATTTAAATTTAGCATATAATGCACTTCCAGAAGATGTGTATAAATTAAAATCTTTTGATAATTTTAGAATATCTTATAAAAGAGAAATTAAATTAGGCGAGACTGTAAAGTGTAAATATAGCTATAATAATGGACAACATATAATAACAATATTTAATGAAGAAGAAACTAAGGTTCATAGTATAATAGAATTAAAATAAAGAGAGAGTAGGGAAGTAAAAAACTTCTCTACTCTTCTATAAGCCCGCAAGCTATTTTTACTCCAGAATTTCCGCTAGGGTCTGTAGTAAAGTCATCTGGATTACTATGAATTATTACTGCTTTACCAATAATATCTTTTATTTTAAATCTATTTGTTAGAAAAGAAATATAAGCATAACCATTGTTTTCAAATAGTGGAGGTAAGTCTCCAGCATGATGAGGATGTTTGCATTTTAATGGATTAAAATGTGTTAATGCATCTTTAAATGGATCTTCTACGTTTCCAGTACAAGAAGTTCCTTGGTGAATATGAAAGCCAAATATCCTTGAGTCGCAATGACTACTTCCTGCTGGCAAGTTATATATTTTAGCTGTTACAATTACTCCATTAGAAGTCTCTTTAAAATATACAATACCTTTTATATTAGGGAATTTAGAGCTCCCTTTAATAGTAGCTTTAGCATTTACAAATAAATTATTAAACATAGAATCTCCTTTTATTTTACTATTTGTACTAGTTTATTAATGATTTTTGTTTCTATGCGTGAAACATAGGAACGAGAAATTCCTAACATATCTGCAACTTGTTGTTGAGTTTTTTCAGTGTTCCCATGTAATCCATATCTCATGTAGATTATTTGTTTTTCTCTTTCAGAAAGTTTGTTTTCAATATATTCTAACATTTGTTTGGTTACTGTTTTATTATATATACTATCTATTGGATCAGTATCATCACTTTCTAATATGTCTATGAGTTCCATATCATTTCCATCTTTGTCTGTACCAATAATATTATTTATGGAGATGTCTGAGGTGGATTTTTTATTTCCTCTTAGATGCATTAGAATCTCATTTTCTATACATCTAGAACAGTATGTTGAAAGCTTTACGCCTTTGTTTTCACTAAAACTATTAATCCCCTTAATTAAACCAATGGTTCCTATAGAAATGAACTCTTCATTATCTAGAATGGTAGTAGAATATTTCTTTGCTATGTGGGCTACCAATCTTAAGTTATGATTTATAAGTTTATTTTTAGCTTCTTTGTCTCCATTAAAAAACTTTTTTAACAGATAATCTTCTTCACTTTTACTTAAAGGTTCAGGAAAGAGATTTGAGGAGGATATATATCCAAATAAAAAGAAAATGTACGAAAAGATATTAGATAAAAAAGATAAAATCATATTGTCACGCTCCTAAGAAATGTTTATGAAGTAAAGTAATTAATTTGCATGTCACGTTTGTCACAAAATAGAGAATTGACAATGGTATATTTTATGCTATACTTATTTTACAAGCTTTCATAGCTCAGTAGGCAGAGTGCATCCTTGGTAAGGATGAGGTCACGGGTTCGACTCCCGTTGAAAGCTCCAAAAATATAATAAAGGCTCAAAATTGTCAAAAAGTGTGCAAAAAAGGTCTAAAAAAAGCAAAAATGCACTGTTTTTTAAAAAAACAGTGCATTTTTCTTTACTTTGGCTATTGTATATGATATAAGTATATATAGAGGTGAGGAGAAATGGAACCAATGAAGGTAAAAGAATTGCCAATTTCGTATAATATAGATAAGGAATTGTTAAGACTTATATCAGAGGCAAATGAGAAATATGGTGAATATAAATCTCATTTAAAAGATTTGGAATTCGATTCTAAATTTTTCTTAGATTCTATAATTTTGAACGAAAGTTTAAAATCTACTCAGATAGAAGGTACGCAAATTTCACAAGATGAGATGTATTATTTAAAATACATGCCCAAGACAGATGAGAGCTTAGAAATTCAAAATTTAAAAAAGGTTATTGAATATTCTGAAGAATATTTAAGAGGTAGTGATAAAATAACTATAGCTTTTGTAAATAACTTGCATAAAATTTTATTAAATAGTGTTAGAGGAACAGATAAAGAGCCAGGAAAAATAAGGACGGTTCAAAACTGGATAGGACCTAGAGGGTGCAATATAAGCGAAGCAATTTTTGTTCCGCCTGCACCAGAAGATGTTCATATATTACTTAATAATTTATATAATTATATGAATGATGCATATATAGACCCTATTTTTGTGAATTTAGCTATATCGCATTCTCAATTTGAAACAATACATGCTTATAGAGATGGAAATGGACGTCTTGGAAGGGCTTTAATTCCAATACAATTATCAATGTTAACAGAAGAGAAAACACCAATATTATTTTTATCTGAAGTTATAGAATTATATAAACCATCTTATCATAAATTTTTAAATGAAAGTAGAAAAGGTAATATGCTAGGATTTATAAAATTTTTTTTGCAATGTATAATAGAGCAATGTAATAATTATATTTTCAAGATTAATAAAATAAAACAAATTTATAAAAATGATATGATAAAAATAAAGCAGATAAAAGGTAACAGTGTATATAGAATTATGCCTGCAATAATGAGACAAATAGTATTTACTAAAAAAGAGATTGAAGAAGAAACAGGGGTGTCAAGAAACGTTATTTCAAAGATAATGGAACAATTGGTAAATATAGGAATTCTAGAATTAGATACAAATTATGCAAAAAAAGGATATAAATATAAAGAAATATATAATGTATTTGTAGGCAAAAACTAAAAAATGTCAAAAAGTGTGCAAAATTAGTCTTTTAAACATAAAAACGCACTGTTTTTTTTAAAAACAGTGCGTTTTTATGTTGAGGTTTGCTAGAAATAAAGGTTAATTTAATTTTTTTAACTTTATACAACAGCATTATTTTATTCTTATTTAGAATAAAAGCAAGTATAAGGTTTGAAATATACAATACCATAAAATGGACTTTTTATTCCATTTTTTTCGGAACTCATAGACAATTCAATACATTTCATAATAAATCCTTTTTTATAGGAGCCATCTGAACCGCCTTTTACTAAAGTGTATTTTTCAAGATGTTGATGTATTATTCTACTTACAATGTCAATGTTAAATTTGAAAGGATACTCAAGCCAACCTGAAGGAATATCTTTAAAGCCCCAACCAATACAATATTTTCCGTCCTCTGTAATTTGATAGAGTAATTTACAACCTCTATCTATTTCTTCTTGCCGCATATTCTTCAAGTGACCGGAACATTTTAATGCAAATTCAAGCGCGTTTCCCAATGCGAATTGGTCTGACAGACTTCCTGAAACTTCTAAAATTTGGTTACTAGAAAACATAATATTATTTTCCTCCTAATTAGTTAGTTTACGAAAAATTAATATAAATTTTTATATTTTAAACGCAGTATAATCACGATAATATTGTAACATGGTTTTTGAACCAAATCAATACAATAGAGTGGTATTAACGATTTAACTTATATGCTTCAAAAGAAGTTGTAATTATTTTTTACTATCATATTTTTTTAATAGTTTCTATCTTGAATATGGTTATATTTATAGTATAATATATTGAAAGAGGGTAAACATGAAAGAATCATTTAGTTCATTATATACTAAATTATGTAGTGAATTTGAAAAAGAATTAGAGGAAAAAAGGAGTAAAAGAAATAAAATAGCTATAATTTGTTTTTCTATATTAGCAGTCATTATTTGTGCTATATTGATAACTTTTAACATCTATTCAGTTATGCTGTCAATAAGTCTAATACCTATTTTTTATATAATATTTAGGCTTTTTGTGAATGATAGAGAAAGAAAGTATAGTTTATATTTTAAGGATAATGTAATAAAAGCTTTAGTTCAGAATGTTTTTGATAAAGCAGAATATTATCCTCATTTAGGAATACAGCCAATACAATATAATTCGAGTGTGTATAAAGAAAGATATAATGAGTATAACGCTTTGGATAAGATTGTTGTTACAAATAACAATAGATTAGAATTCTCTGAGGTTTATACAAAAAAAATAATTGAAGACGAGAATGGACATAAAGAAAGCAGAACAGTATTTTCGGGAGTTGCGCGGAATTTGCAAACTGAATGTTGCTTTTGAAGAAGAAATTGTTATAACAACATCAGAGTTTTTTGGCAAATTAAATTATGATAGAATAAAATTGGATGCGCCTAACTTTGAAAGAGAATTTAATGTGTATGGTAATGATAAAGTTGTTACTTTGCAAATTTTAACTTCGGATATTATGCAAGCTTTAAGTGACATTAAACAAAATTTAAAGTTTGAGTTTGATATAGTAATTAGAAGAGATAAAATGTATTTTAGAATACATACAGGAGATATATTTGAAGCAACAATGTTGAGAAAAAGCATGAATATAGAGAATATAAGAATGTGTCACAATGTACTTCATAGTATAAATCAAATAACAGAATTATTGTGTAAAGAAGTAGAGAAAAATGAATTAATGTAAGGGGAGAATGAATATGTGGATTTTAATAAGTATATTGATTGTAATTATTATATATATTATAGTTGTGTATAATAAAATATCTAAAGCATCACTACAAGTAGAGCAAGCAAAGCAATCAATAGATGTATATTTAAAACAGCGATTTGATTTAATACCAAACTTAGTAGAGGTAGTAAAAGCACAAGCTAATTATGAAAAAAAGATTTTAGAAGCATTAACTAAATTAAGAAGTAGATTTAATGAAAATAATACTTTAGAACAGAATCAAGATTTAGATGATGAATATAAACAAGTTTTGGTAAATGTAGAAGCTTATCCAGAATTAAAAACAAGTGAGGCTTACATGAAATTGCAGAAACAATTAACTAAAATGGAAAGCCAATTACAAGCAGCAAGAAGAATATATAATATAGAGGTCACAAGATATAATACTTATTTACACAAGTTTCCTTCTAATTTTGTTGCGGGAATATTCGGTTTTCAAGAAATAAAACTATATAAATTAGATTAAATAAAAACTTCAAAATGTTGTATTAACATTTTGAAGTTTTTATTTAAAACAATTGTCGATAACCATTTTAAGAGGTCGAAATTATTTAACCTTTAAAGGCTATATAATATAATTTATTAGCACTTAGGAGGTTAAAACTAATGTATGAATTTACAAAAAGAGCTCAATTAGCTTTAGAATATACTAGGAATTTTGCAAGAGACAATAATTTTACTTATGTTGGAACAGAACATCTGCTTTACGGCTTAATAAAAGAGGGAAAAGGATTAGCCTGCAAAATATTACAAAGTCAAAATGTAACAGAGCAAAATTTAACAGAAAGTATTTTAAGAATTGAAGGAAAGAATAATATAAAAAAAATAGACAAACCAGAGTTAACTCCAAGGGCTCAAAGAGTTTTGGAAAATAGCGTTAAAGAAGCTAAAAAGATGAACTGCAACTATGTTGGTACTGAACATATTTTATCTTCTTTGTTACTAGAAACGGATAGTATGGCTGTAAGAATTTTAATAGATTTAAATGTTGATCCAAATAAAATATTTATAGATATAATAAAAGTAACATCTGAGACACAAATAATGTCTTCTTCAAAAATATTTTCTAAAGTTAGTACTCCCACTCTAGATTTATATTCAAAAGATTTAACTAAAATAGCTAAAGAAGAAAAAATTGACCCTGTTATAGGTAGAGAAAAAGAAATAGATAGAGTAATAGAAATATTAGCAAGAAGAAGTAAAAACAATCCTTTGTTAATAGGTGAAGCAGGGGTTGGCAAAACGGCTATAGCAGAAGGTTTGGCTATAAAAATTGCAAATCTAGATGTACCAGAACAATTATTACACAAAAAAATTATAATACTAGACATTTCAGCAATGATAGCTGGTGCAAAATATAGAGGGGATTTTGAAGAAAGATTAAAACAAAGTTTACAAGAAGCTCATGAAGCAGGAAATATTATATTATTTATAGATGAGATGCATATTTTGATTGGTGCGGGCTCTGCAGAAGGTGCAATAGATGCAGCTAATATATTAAAACCTTTTTTAGCTAGAGCACAAATTCAATTGTTGGGAGCAACAACAATTACTGAGTATAAGAAATATATAGAAAAAGATACGGCTTTTGCAAGGAGATTTCAAACTGTAGTAGTAGAAGAGCCAAGTAGCGAAGAAACATTTCAAATTATAAAAGGAATTAAATCGAAATATGAAAGTTATCACAAAATAAATATTCCAGATAGCGTAATAAAATTTGGAATAAGTCAATCAATAAGATATATAACAGACAGAAATTTGCCAGATAAAGCAATAGATGTCATTGATGAGGCGTGTTCTAGTGCTAAAATAAAAATGGTCGGGAAAAAAAATAAACAAAATGATATAAAGTTGGAAATAAATAATAATCACTTTACAGAAAGTAGAAAAGGGAAAAATAATGTTAGTTTGACTAATTCAGATATAAATAAGGTAATTAGCAGATGGACTAAAATTCCTGTAGATAAATTAAAAGTATCAGAAGCTATGAAATACAAGAATATAGAAAGTAATCTTAAAGACAAAATTATTGGCCAAAATGAAGCAATAGAAGCAATATCTAAAGCAGTTATAAGAGGAAGAGTTGGCTTTAAAGATCCTAAGAGGCCAGTGGGCACTTTTTTGTTTGTTGGTCCTACCGGAGTAGGGAAAACGGCTCTAGTTAAAAAATTAGCTGAAGAGTTGTTTGCTTCTACCGCCAACTTAATTAGATTGGATATGTCTGAATATGTAGAACCGCATAGTGTGGCTAAATTAATAGGTTCTCCGCCGGGATATGTGGGTTATTCAGATGGAGGAATACTTACGGATAAAGTAAAAAATAATCCTTATTCAATAGTATTGTTTGATGAAATAGAAAAAGCACATAGAGATGTATATAATATACTTTTGCAAATAATGGAAGATGGAGAACTTACAGATTCTCAAGGCAGAAAAGTAAGTTTTAAAAATACAATATGTATAATGACATCTAATGTTGGAGCAAAAAATATTACTGAAGCAAAAAATATTGGTTTCCAAAAAGTTGTATCTGAAAAAGAGCAATATAAAAACTTAAAAGAAGCAATAAAAAAAGAATTAAAAGCAACATTTACGCCGGAGTTTTTAAATAGATTAGATGATGTAATAGTATTTAAAAAATTAAGTCAAGAAAGCCTAAATAAGATAACAAGAATAATATTAAATGAGTTAATAGAAAGAACTAAAGAACAAAAATTAGATATCGAATATACAACGGAGGTTGTAGATTTTATTTGTAAAGAAAGTTTTGACGAAGCTTACGGTGCTCGCCCAATAAGACGATTTATACAAACAAACATAGAAAATAAATTTGCTCAATATGTAATTGAAAGTAAAATAAATATAAGAGACAAAGTATTATTGACTTTATCTAAAGATAAAAAAGAAATAATTATATTAAATAAAAAGAAGTGTAAAATATAAAAGTCCCCCAAAGTTTTAGCTTTGGGGGATAGTATTAATAAGAAATTTTTAATATAGAAATTTCTTCTCTGGAACCATTTAGTTGATAAATAAAATGATTACCATTTTCAATTTTAGGCATGAGCCCTATTATTTTGCCGGCTTCATTTCTGTAATAGTCAACAAGTTCATACACGAGCAATATATTTCTTTTTTCATATTCCATGACAAGTGGCCTTTTCATTGGTTTAGCCACAATTCTAATAGTTTCATTACCTCTCTTTATAATTATAATCATACTAACCTCATTAGAATTATCTTTACATTCTAATAAAGTTTTGATGAAATCATTTCTTTCAACAACAAAATGAATTAATGTTTGTGGGATTAAGTCATAAGCGTCTGGATTGATGCAAAGTATAAGGTTATTAGTTAAAACGTCAAACTCAATAGAAAAAAGCGAATTAATATGCTTTAGAAGAATAATGTATTCTTCTGTTATCTCTTTTAATCTGGAAATTTTATCTAAAAGTTTCCGCTTACTTATAACAATTTCTTTGTTTAGTTCATCTTCATTGAAAACACGCAATAAAATAGTGTCGTTCCATATAGGATTGTACTTTGTGTCGATTAAATATTTCATAACTCTCCTTCTACAGCTTATATAGTAAATAAGCCTATTTATTTTTGGTTTTGGATATTAATGATAACATAAAATTTATATAAAATCAAGTTAAAAGATTAAGAGATATACCATAATTTATTATTTGGAAAATATTTGTTAAGTAATTTTTCGAAAAAATCTGTAGCTTCATTTCGAATATCTTTTTTATATGAATATTTACCTAACCCTTTGGAAGCAAATTTTGTTTTGTCATATATTTGTATAGCATTTGGAAAAGCTTCAGTATTTATAGCTTTATGTATAAAGCTATAAGTCATAAAAATTAATTCAAAAAAAATATCTTTCATTAACTCTGTTGGTATACTTTTCTTTATGGTAATAAATAATTCTTCATACAATTCTTTATAATTATCTAATAAAATTATTGGAGCTATTAAAATTCCAACCTTGTAACCAGCTTTCTTTAGTTTAATTATAGCTTCGATTCTTTGCTTTAAGTTAGAGGTACCAAGTTCTACTTTGTTAATTATTTCATTAGGATTTAAACTAACTCTTATTATAATCTTATCTTTACCTTCTAAACTTAAAATGTCATCTACCATGTGAAATTTTGTGGGGAAGGTAAGAAAGCCTTTTTTACATTTTGAGAAATTTTTAATAGTCCAAACTAGGTTTCCTGTAATAGTGTTTTCCAAAATCAAATCGCTGTTGGAACCTATCTCAAAAACTAAATCATTATCTGAATTTTCTGAGACTTTAATTATTTTATTTAGTATTTGTTCTCTGTTTACAAATAATCTTAGATAAGCGCATTTGTTATAATGACAAACAAGATAACAATATAGGCACATGGCTGTGCATCCTGAAGAAGTGTAGGGAACAAGATAATTTGAAACTTTATGATTTTCTACAAATTTTAAAGTTTTTCTAACACCAATAATTAGATTTTTTTTCATACGAGGGAATTCTTTGTTTTCTTTTTTTCTCATTTCTTCAATATTATTATGATTTTGTATAATATATTTTGGTAAGTCTTGGTATTTATTGATTAATTCTTTTCCTAAATCATAATTTAAAATATCTTGTTCATAATATATGGCACTAGGTTTAAACATAATTATCACCAATTATATTATGGACAAAAAAATAACATCTAAACGATGTTATTTTCTTATTTTATTCTTGACTAGCTTCTTCTAATTGTAAACTATAAAAATCTTCTTCGTTTGAAATTGGCAATGCTTCTACATTTTTTAATTTTCTTTCAATAGTACGAGTTTTCTTTGTTGCGTCAGTCATTGTATTAGAAATTTCTATTAGTTTTTTATTTGTTTTGTCTAGTAAATCACCAAATTTAGCAAACTCTGTTTTAATAACACCCAGAAGTTCCCAAACTTCGCTTGATCTTTTTTCAATAGCAAGTGTTTTAAATCCCATTTGAAGACTATTTATTAATGCTACAAAAGTAGATGGGCCAGTTATTAAAACTCTGTATTTTTGAGTTAATGTTTCACATAAAGAAGTGTTTTTTATAACTTCACAATAAAGGCTTTCAGTAGGTAAAAACATTATTCCAAAATCCGTTGTATAAGGTGGGTCTATATATTTTTCAAATATTGCTTTGGCACAAGATTTAATTTCATTTTCTAATCCTTTTCTACATTCTGCTATTAAAGAGACATCACCTTTTTCTTCAGCGTCAACAAGTCTAGCATAATCTTCAACCGGAAATTTTGAATCGACAGGAAGAAGGACTGTATCTATATTGTTTTTACCAGGTAATTTTATAGCAAATTCTACAAAGTCATTAGATTTTTGTTTTATTTTAACATTTGTTATATATTGCTCTGGAGTTAAAAATTGTTCGAGGATATTAGAAAGTTGAACTTCTCCCCAATAACCACGAGCTTTAACATTTGTAAATACTTTTTTTAAGTCCCCAACACCTTGTGCAAGTGTTTGCATTTCTCCTAAACCTTTATATACAGATTCCAATCTATCATTTACTAATTTAAAAGATTCTCCTAATCTTTTTTCTAAAGTGTTTTGTAGTTTTTCATCAACTGTCATTCTCATACGCTCAAGTTTTTCATTATTGTCTTTTTGAATAAGTTGTAATTTTTCTTCAACACTCTTACGAATATTTTCTAATTTTGTTTCGTTAATTGAAGTTAAATTTGTAATGCTATTTTGTTGTATGTTTGTGCTTTCTACAATTTTTCCTCCAATCGTATTAGAGAGTTCTTCTCTTGTTTGTTTTAATTGAGAAGAGATTTCTTTTTTTATATCTTCATTTTTATTTGATTTGTTGGATTTAATTAAAGCAAAAACAAGAAGTATAACGATTATAAGTAGAGCTATAATTATTCCTATTAAAGTAGTTTCCATTTTTTACACCTCAAAAAGATTATACTGAACAATTGTTTGAATGTCAATTGAAAAAAGATAATTTTTAAAGAATTTACTTTTTATATATTTCATAACATGGTATAGGGGGCTCCTTTATGCTAATGAAGAGTAAATTTTTTAAAAATGCAATAATTTTAACAATTTCAGGAATTATAGTTAGGATTATTGCTACAGTTTTTAATGTATATATTTCAAAAAAGATAGGGACTGAAGCTTTGGGGGTATACCAGATGCTAATGTCCGTTTATCTATTTTGTATAAACGTTGCTGTATCTGGGTTGGGGCTTACCGCAATTAAATTAGTTTCTAGAGAGGAAGCTTTAAAAAACACAGAAAATACAGCAAGAATAATATATAAAATATTGTTATATAGCTTAATAATGGGTATATTTGCGGGTATATTATTAATATTAACATCAAATTATATTGCAATTCATGTTTTAAAAAATATTGTTTCAGAAAAGGTGATATATATACTGGGAGTGTCTCTACCCTTTCTTTCTATGTCTAATTCGTTAAATGGATATTTTACGGGGAAAAGGAAAATATTAAATAATTCTATTTTACAGGTGGCCGACCAACTAGTTAAAGTGATAATCATGACATTTTTATTAGGCATTTATTTGCCAGGAGATATAGAAAATGCATGTATCGCTTTGGTTTTGGGAGATACTATTTGCGAGTTTTTCTTTTTCATATTGTCGTATATTTTGTTTAAGCTAGAGAAAATACAAGTTAGAAATATAAAGAAGGATAATAAAGTTGGAAGAGAGATAATAAAAATTGCATTTCCGGTGGCAATTACTTCGAGTATAAGGTCGGGATTAAATGCTATAAAGCAAGTTGCAATACCGACTAGTTTGGAAAAAGCTGATATGTCATACAAAAGAGCTATATCAGAGTATGGAATAGTAACAGGATTAGCTATTCCAATAGTTACTTTTATGTCTGTGTTTATTCAACCAGTCAGTAGTTTGCTTTTGCCTGAATTCTCAGAATACAAAGCTAAGTATAATAATGAAAAGATAAATAGAACAATAGAAAGAGTACTTAAAGTAACTTTGAATTATGCAATATGTGTAATGGGAGGACTATGGTTATTTTCAGATGAGCTAGGAGAAGTAATATATGAAAATATGGTTGCTGGTTGGTATATAAAAATGCTTAGTCCATTAGTTATATTTATGTATATAGATTCCACAGTTGATAGCATGTTAAGAGGCTTAGATAAACAAGTAGGAGTAATGCTTTGCAATATTTTGGATTTAGTAATAAGTATACTGTTTATATATTTTGTTGTTCCAAGTTTTGGTGTTTCAGGATATATTGCTTCAATTTTTTTGAGTACTATTTTAAATTCTACAATAAGCATTTGTATTTTGTTAAAAACCACACATTTTAAATTCAAATTGTTTGAATGGATAATTTGTCCTAGTATACGGCGCTACTATTTCAGTTATAATAGTAAAGAGCGTAGGTAGTTTAGAAATAGCTAACATGATAGAATTAATAATAGGTTTAGGTATATATGGAATAATATATGTTTTACTTAATTTATTTGTTTCAATAATAACAAAAAAATGTGGTTATAACCTTGAAAAAACATGATTTTTACAGTATACTATGTAACAAATAGGAGAAATGAAATATGTGTGGATTTGTAGGTTATGTAGAAAATGGAGAAAAAAAGGAAGATTTAATAAAGAGCATGGCAGATGTTATCAAACATAGAGGTCCGGATGATGAAGGAATATATTTAGATAACGATATTGCGATAGCTTTTAGAAGATTAAGTATAATAGATTTAAGTAATGGCCATCAACCAATGTATAATGAAGATAATACTATGGTTATAACTTTCAATGGCGAAATATATAATTTTAAAGAATTGAGAGAAGACTTAGAGAAGAAAGGTCATGTATTTAGTAATAATTCAGATACTCAAGTGATTCTACATGGATACGAAGAATATGGTAAAGAGATAACAAAGAAACTAAGAGGAATGTATGCTTTTGTTATTTGGGATATAAAAAATAAAAAACTATTTGGGGCCAGAGATTGTTTTGGAATAAAACCATTTTATTATTATAACGAAAATGGAGTGTTCATATTTGGGTCAGAAATAAAAAGCTTTTTACCACATCCAAAATTTAAAAAAGAGATAAATAGAAAAGCTTTAAAGACTTATTTAACATTTCAATATTCTGCATTAGAAGAGACATTCTTTGAAGGAGTATATAGATTAAATCCAGGACACCAATTTGAGTACCAAAACGGGAAGTTAGAAATCACGGAGTATAATGAAATAACATTTAGTGAAGAAAAGAAAAAGTTTGAAGAAACTGTTGATTTAATACATAATACAGTTACAAATTCAATAGATTATCACAGGATTAGTGATGTTGAAGTAGGCGCTTTTTTATCTTCTGGTGTAGATTCAAGTTATGTTGTATCTTATGCTAAGCCAGATAGAACATTTACAGTTGGGTTCAATTTTAATAATTTTGATGAAACTGTATATGCAAAAGAGTTATCTGAGATGCTAGGAATAACAAATACAAGTAAAATAATTTCTGGAGATGAGTTTTTTGATTCATTAGAACATGTACAGTATTATTCAGATGAACCTCATGCTAATTTATCTGCAGTTCCTTTATATCATTTAGCTAAATTAGCTAGAAAAGATGTTAAAGTTGTTTTATCTGGAGAGGGAGCAGATGAATTATTTGGTGGATACCAAACGTATCACAGAACTAATTTTTATAATGCTTTTCAAAAGTTACCGCTATCTTTAAGAGTAAAACTTAAAAAGATGGCTTTGAAAATGCCAGATATAAAAGGTAAGAACTTTTTAATAAATGAGGGGACTCCTGTAGAAGAAGGATATATTGGTCAAGCATTTGTGTTTAGCGATGAAGCGGCAAATGATGTTTTAAAGGAAGAATATAAAACAGATATAAGTTATAAAGATATTACTAAACCTATATTTGAAAAAGTAAAGAATGAAAATGATATAATAAAAATGCAATATTTAGATATGAAATTGTGGCTTCCAAATGACATTTTACTTAAAGCAGATAAAATGACAATGGCATCATCTTTGGAGTTAAGAGTGCCATTCTTGGATAAAGAAGTATTTAAAATGGCGTCTACTTTACCTAAAGAGTACAAAGTAAAAGGTAAAGATACAACAAAATATGCCTTGAGAAAATCCGCAGAAAA
Source organism: Clostridia bacterium (assembly GCA_017549425.1). Taxonomy (GTDB): domain Bacteria; phylum Bacillota; class Clostridia; order TANB77; family CAG-465; genus UMGS1649. The sequence continues at coordinate 55,040 of JAFYUV010000018.1, forward strand.
AATAGTCCCTCATGAATGGTCTCAAAGAGAAAAGATAGGATTTATGGTGCCGTTTAAATATTGGTTAAAAGAAGAAAAGTATTATAGCAAAGTTAAAGAGGTTTTTGAAAGTGAATATGCCGCTAAATTTTTCGAAACAGATAAGATAATGAAACTACTTAATGATTATTATGAAGGGAAAGCAATGACGCATAGGAAAGTTTATACGATATATAGCTTTTTGATTTGGTATAAAAAATATTTTATAGATATTAAATAGAGAGGAATAGCCTCTCTATTATTTTTACAAGCTTGACAATTTACATAAAAAATGATATTATATTAATGTACAAAATTAAAACCAAATTAAGATTTTAAAAGGAGAAATTAAAATTATGAACAAGAGAAAAAGTATGCAGGAAGATTTTGTAAGACCCTTGGCAGTACGGCAGATAGAATTTTTAGAGGATGAATTTACTAAGCAAGAGTTAATGCTTAACCTGGAAACAGGAGATACAAATAGTTTTTCTAAATATCCTGTCGTTAAGTATTTTGCAGATAACACTATGCTTAACATGGTTGTTGAATCTTTTGGACTGGATATTTTAAAATCGGATACTTCCAAAAGAGAAATATTCCCTTATATGGCAACAACGGAAGGAGAATCTTTTGCTATTGAGAATGAAGACATTATAGAGATGCTTTGTTTGAGAGCAAATATAGAATTGTCTAATGAAGGAATGATTATTTTATATAATCGCGACACAATTGTTGTTACAGCAACTTGCGAGAAAGCAACTAAAGTAGATGTTGATTTCTTTAAGGAGTTTATCGGTAATTCTAGTATTTGTGCTATAACAGATGTGCTAAATGAAAATGGGCATACAATCGTTACTTTAAAAACTACTGATGATAGAGTTTGTAAGTGTGAGATGAAATGTTTGTTTGATTTATTTGACATAGATCTCATAGATTTGAAGTTCAAGAAAATATAATTTTTTTGTAAAGAAAGGGAAATTGTTATGGCTCAATGTTATTGGAACGTAAGACCGCACTCTGTCCTTCGAACCTTCAGAATTGCAGCACCTTGTGACTGTCATGAGAATAACCCGTATAATCCACCGACGTATAATGTACGTACTCATACAGCAACTTCGTATAATTATGCGAGAGGACCTCTGATTAAGGAAATAAGAGTGGAATGTACATCATGCGGTAGCGAAAGAGTAACAAATGTTGAACATCTTGACGTTTGTGAAAACGAGTTTAATCCTGGATAAAAATACAAAAAAGTTCATTCGTAATAGAATGAACTTTTTTAATATTTAAAAAACTCTATATTAAATTTATCCAAATCACTTATTTTAATATTTCCGTTTTTTAAAGCTTCTTTTATTGTTTCTTTAGTACCATCAGAATATCTAACTTCTATATATTTACTCTTTAGACAACTTAAGTAATATGTATAATTAGAATCTTTATATATTTCTTCTAACATTTCAGCACAAGCAAAATCTTTTATAGTAAGAGTTGTATCAACTATTGTAAAATTAGTATTATAAGAAGAGCACGAATAACTAAAGCCTTTAAGTACAGTTGTTTTATTACCATCAGTACACATATATGTGTCTACCCAAAGCCCCTTGTCTTTATAATATAAAGTGCCTCCGTTATAATCTTCTCTTATTTTTAAAATAGGGCTGTTATCAAAATATAATGCTTGTATAGTATCTAAAATTAAAATTCCAATTAGAGTAATAACTACAATTAAAATTATTCGTATTCTTTTTTTCATACAAATTCCTCCAATTAACATCATTATATAATAAAATATTATATATGGAAATATAAACTAACTTGTTTTTGGATTTCTAATTGTAATCTTTCAACAGTACCATCGGTATGTACGTTAGCCATATCTTTTTGAACGCTATTTGGAAACATATTTTTCATATCTTCAGAATATAAACTACCGTCTCTAGGTATTCTAGAATCTGTAACCACATAGTTACCATCTCTAACTTCAACAACAAATTTATGTAGGATAGACGAACCTGAACCTTGTTTTATTTCATTATTTTCTAAATAGTAGCTTTCTTGCAATACCCAAGCATATATGTTATATAGTGCTTTGTTATTTTTTTCTTCGATTAAGTATGTTCTAAAACTAACAAACCATTTTTCGTTATCATAATGTTTAACTTCAGAATCATTATTTTCAGTAAGATATGTATAGATAGCATTTTCAATTTGTTCTGTACTTAAATCTATTGGAGGGACATATTCAAATCCCCAAGTACTAAAAAATACGGGCTTGTTATTACGCATTCTATTTACATCAACGGAAAATAAAGTAATTATTAAAAGTAATAGTAAAAATATAGAAAGCAAAGTTATTTTAAAAATTGTTTTTGTTCTTTTAATTTTGTTGTTTGTATAATCTATGGTTTTACTAATATTTTTTTCGTATTCTTCATGCTGCATATTTTTCTCTAATTTTTCACCGCTAAGTAATTCATTTATAGAAATGTTTAATATTTGGCATAAGGGTTTTATTAGAGATAAATCCGGCAAACCTCTGCCGTTTTCCCATTTGGATACAGCCCTATCTGTTATTCCTAATCTATTTGCCAGTTCTACTTGCGTCATATTTTCTTCTTTGCGAAGCTGTGCTATAAATTTTCCTATTTTTTCTTGATTCATATATAAAACTCCTTTCGTAAAAAATTATAATATTAAATAATTACATTTACACCAAACGAAACGTAGAGTTTAATTTATTTGATAGGATTATATCATATGAAACTAGCAATATGAAGTATAGAAATTAAAAATGGTAATAAAAAAAGTCGAACTTGATGTTCGACTTTTTGGTGCGAGTGAAAGGACTTGAACCTTCACACCGGTTGGTACCAGATTCTAAGTCTGGCGCGTCTGCCAATTCCGCCACACTCGCAACTGGATATATATTAACATAAGAAAAAATAAAAGTCAAGACATTTTATTTAAAAAATTATTTTGAATACAAAAAATATTTTGTAAGTTATTTCTTTAAAAATTTTATGTAAAATTTTTAAAGAAATTTTCAAAAAGATATTGCAAAACATTTTTTATTTGATATAATATGGTTGTCAGTGGAGGAAAGTGGTAGAAAGTGGAGGAGGTGTTAAAACATGTTACTAGGCGAGTTTAATCATACTTTAGACGAGAAATCTAGGTTAATAGTACCTTCTAAATTCAGAGATGATTTAGGTAGTACTTTTATAGTAACAAAAGGTTTTGACACATGTCTATCTGTTTTCTCAATAACAGAATGGCAAAATTTTGAAGCTAAATTAAAATCACTTCCATTATCTAATGAGAATGCAAGAAAATTTGTTAGATACTTTACAGCTGGAGCAACAGAGTGTCAAGTAGATAAACAAGGAAGAATTTTAATACCACAAAACTTAAAAGAACATGCAGGGTTAAAGAAAGATATTGTATTTACTGGTGTTTCTACAAGAGCGGAAATTTGGGATAAAGAAAAATGGGAAAAATATACTAGTGAAGATAATATAGACCTAAATGAAATTGCTATTCACATGTCAGAATTTGGCATTTGATATAGATTATACAAAAGAAAAAATTAATAAAAAACAAAAGAAATTAAAATTACAAAAGATAAAATAACAAAGAACAAAAGAATAAGAGGAATAAAAAAATAAACTACTTACTCATACTTATGATAAGATTTACATTAATTACAAAAGATAAAAATTTTAATAAACAAAAGAAGAAAAATATTTTATTAAAAGAATGCGAGTTGAGCTAACAAAATGGGGTTTAAACATATACCTGTACTAAAGAATGAATGTATAGAATGTCTTGATATCAAAAAAAATGGGTTTTATGTAGATGGAACCCTTGGTGGTGCTGGGCATTCTTTATGCATATTAGAAAAACTAGAAAATACGGGTTATTTGATAGGAATAGATAGAGATTTGGATGCAATAAGAGCTGCTAAGGAAAGATTAAACAAATTTTCAAATGTAATATATGTAAATGATAATCATGAAAATATAGCTGAAATTTTAAAAAAATTAGAAATAGATAGTGTTGATGGAATTTTGTTAGATTTAGGAGTTTCGTCTTACCAATTGGATGAGGCGGAACGTGGATTTAGTTATATGCATGATGCGCCTTTAGATATGAGAATGAACAGGCAAGATGAATTTACTGCGTATGATGTTGTTAATAATTATTCTGAACAAGATTTAACTAATATCTTTTTTGAATTTGGTGAAGAGAAATTTTCAAAAAGAATTGCAAAGGCAATAGTAGAGAAACGTGCAGAAAAGAAGATTGAAACAACTTTTGAATTAGTAGAGTGTATTAAATCAGCGATGCCAAAATCTGCGCTTATGGAAAAACAACATCCAGCCAAAAGAGTATTTCAGGCTATCAGAATTGAAGTAAATGGTGAATTAATAAATTTAAGTAACGCCTTAAAGGATGCTGTGAAGAGTTTAAAATCTGGCGGAAGAATGTTAGTGATAACATTCCACTCATTAGAAGATAGAATAGTAAAGAAAACTTTTGAAGATTTAGAAGGAAAATGTACATGCCCTAAATATTTACCACAATGTGTTTGCAATAGGGAATGCTTTGGAAAGATTATTACAAAAAAACCAATTATTGCAACGCAACAAGAGTTGGAAGAAAATCCAAGATCTAGAAGTGCAAAACTTAGAGTTTTTGAAAGAATATAAAGAAAGGAGGAAGTTCAGGTGGCTTTAGGAAACTTTGCTTATGATTATAATAGTCAAAGAAAAGAAAAAGTAGAAAAAGGGCCTAGTATTAGATTAATAAGAAATACTAATGCGTCAAAAAATAGAAAAGCTAAAGCCAGTAGAGCTTCTTTGGTAATCACAACATTAAGCGTTTTTGCTATGTTGGTTGTAATAAGTTATAGATACAATATAATAAGTGAGAAGAATTTGACTGTTCAAAGGTTAGAAATTGAACATACAGAAGCGGCTGCTCTTCTAACTAATGCCGAAGTTGAATATAATAAAATGGTGGATATAGTAGAAGTTGAAGCTTACGCAAAACAACAATTAGGAATGCAAGAACCAGAGAAAAGTCAAATGGTATATCTTGCTAGTGATTATGAAAAACAAGTTATTTCCGATTCAGGAAATTTTATCACCAAAATAGTGGATGATATAAAACAAAAGATAAAAGATATATTTTAGTAATAACCATAAGTTTCTTAAAGTACAATGTAATAGTGGCTTGTAAAAGAACATTATGGTTATTTGTGTATAAAGGGGTGTTTGAGTTTGGCTTTTGCTAGTATTAAACATAAAAAAAGATTAACTTTGTTGCTTGTTTGCGCCATGTTAGGTTTTGTGGTGGTAATAGGTAGACTGTTTTATGTTCAAATAATCAAAGGGGACTATTATGAAGAGTTGGCATATAAACAGCAAACGAAGGATAGAACAGTAGAAGCGAGTAGAGGAACTATTTACGATTCTGCGGGAAATATTTTGGCAATAAGTGTTTCATCAAACACTTTGACAATTGCTCCTACAAATATTCCTGATGAGAATAAAGCAAGTATCGCAGAAGAGTTTGCTAAAATATTAGAAATGGATGCAGATTCAATTTTAGCTAAATTAAATAAAAAGGTGTCTTTGGTAACAATAGCATCAAATATTGAAAAGGAAAAAGCAGTAAAGCTTTCTTCATATATTTCTCAAAATGAAATAAAAGGGGCTTATTTAGATGAATCTACGACAAGAGCGTATCCTTATGGTGCTCTTTTATCTCATGTCTTAGGTTTTACTGGTGTAGATAACCAAGGATTATCTGGATTAGAAATAGAATATGAAGATGAATTGTCTGGTATACCTGGTAAAATTGTTGGTAGTATAGATGGTGGAGGGAACGAAACTCCATATGATGAAGAAGAATATGTTGAACCTCAGAATGGATATGATTTGGTATTAACAATAGATGCAACAGTTCAATCAATTGTAGAAAAAAATATTGAAAAAGCGGTTATAGAAAACAAAGCAGATTTTGGAAATTGCGTTATAATGAATCCTTTTACAGGGGAAATTTTAGCTATGGCTACTTATCCAGATTATGACCCGAATTCACCATTTGAAGCAACAAATGAAGAGGTTGTTGCAAATTGGGATGAAATGACTTCATCAGAAAGAAATAAATATTTAAATGAAATGTGGAGAAATAAATGTGTTCAAGATACTTATGAGCCGGGCTCTATATTTAAAGTTGTTACAGCTAGCGCAGCTTTAGAAGAAGGAGTTTCTGATGCAGACACAAAACAATATAACTGTAGTAGTTATATGACTGTTTTGGGTTGGGATATAAAATGTTGGAGATATCCTAGAGCGCATGGAACTCAATGCTTAAGAGAAGGTATAATAAACTCTTGTAACCCTGTTTTAATGCAAGTTGCTTTAAAACTAGGAATTAGAGATTTTTGTAAGTATTTAGAAGCGTTAGATCTTTATTCTGTAACTGGAATAGATTTACCTGGTGAAGCTAGTGCTCAAGCTTATACGCCAAAAAATATGACAGATTTGGATTTAGCTACAACTTCATTTGGCCAAAATATATCTACTACAACATTACAAAATGCGGTTATATATGCGGCTATTGCAAATGGTGGTAATTTGATGCAACCATATATAGTAAAAGAAATAAAAACGCCTGATGGGAATATTGTTAAAAGCAACCAACCGGTAATAAAGAAACAGGTATTTTCAGAAGAAACTACTGAAGATATGATGAGTATGTTATACGATACAGTAAATACTGGTACTAGTAAAGCTGCTCAAGCAACAGGGTATACTATAGCAGGTAAAACAGGTACAGCAGAGGAAGACAGAACGGGAGATGTATATATGGCATCTTTTGCAGGAGTAGCTCCGTATAATGATCCGGAAATAGTAATAGTAGTGTCAATATATAATCCTACAAGTTCTGCGGGACATATGGGAGGAATTGTTGCTGCTCCAGTTGCAGGAACTATAATAGAAGAAACATTAAGATATATGGATGTTGATCCAAATTATTCTATAGAAGAAAATACAAAAGAAGAAATGATAGTACCAAATCTAATTGGTATGGCTTATTCTAAAGCAAAAGAAGAATTGCAAAAATTAAATTTTAAAATTGCTAGCGACGTAAGTTTAGAGGCTGATACAATTATCAAAGATCAAGTGCCTAAGGCTGGTGCCAGCTTAACAAAAGGAGCTTATGTTAGGGTGTATGAAGATGAGACAAAAGAAAAGTTAACTGTAACTGTTCCTGACGTAAGGGGAAATTCAGAATCATATGCTACTAGCAGAATAAGAAATTCTGGATTAAACATAAGAGTAATAGGCAGCGGAAACGCAGTCATTCAATATCCTAGCGCTGGAGAAACTGTAACAAAAGGTTCTATAATAACTGTTAAATTTGCAGATACTACAGATTTACATTAAAAATATATGAAAATTATAAATGTTGTGATATAATTATCGCAAAAAATGGAGGTATAGATGTTATTACAATATCTTTTAGAGAATATAGATAAAAAAGTAAATGGCGAATTAAATAAAGAAATAAAAAAAATAGAGTATGATTCAAAGAAAATAGGAAAAGGAGATTTGTTTGTAGCAATTAAAGGATATAAAACAGACGGACACCAATATATAATGGAAGCTATAAAAGCGGGGGCCGTGGCTATAATTGCGGATAGCACAGAAGTTCAAGAAGTGGAAAAACAAGATATTCCAGAAGGAGTAACACTAGTATTTGTGGATAACACAAGAAGAGTTTTAGCTCAAATCAGTGCTAAGTTTTTTGATATGCCGTCAAATAAATTAAAAATAATAGGAGTTACTGGAACAAAAGGAAAAACTACAACCGCATATATGGTAAGAGACATACTGTTAAAAGCGGGAAAACCATGTGGTTTAGTAGGGACTATAGCTAATACTTATGGTAATGTAATTATTGATGCAACAAGAACTAGTCCCGAGTCATTAGATTTGCATAAATTATTAAAAGATATGGTTGATGCTGGCATGGAGTACGTAGTTATGGAAGTGTCTTCTCATGCCTTAGAATTAGAAAGAGTGCATGGAATCAAGTTTGAGATAGGTGTATTTACAAATCTTTCAAAAGAACATTTAGATTTCCATGAAAATATGGATAACTATTTGCGTGCTAAAGCCAAATTATTTGCACAATGTAATTTTGGAATAATAAATTCAGATGATATTTATACTCCTAAATTGATGAAGCTAATAAATTGTAAAACAGCAAAATATGGAATAGATAATGCAACTAATGTTACAGCTACAGATATACGCATAAATAACAATTATGTGGATTTCAAAATGTATATAAATAAACAGCTTCAAACAATTACAGTTTCGATTCCTGGAAAATATACGGTGTATAATGCTCTAGCTGCTATTGCAGTAACAAGTATGTTAGGTGTACAAATGGAAGACATTTTAGGAGCTCTTGCTGTTATAAAAGTTCCTGGTAGAAGCGAAATTGTGGATATAGGAAAGAGTTTTGCGGTTATAATAGACTATGCACATACTCCATCAAGTTTGGAAGCAATAATTCTTAATACAAAGAAATATATTAAAGGTAGAGTAATAACAGTTTTTGGCTGTGGCGGAAATAGAGACAAAACCAAAAGACCAGATATGGGAAAAATAGCAGGAACTTATTCGGATTTTACTGTCATAACTACAGATAATCCAAGGGATGAAGAGCCTAAAGCTATTGCCAAAGATATAGAAGAAGGAATAAAAGAAACAAAAGGATTATATAAAACAATTTTAAATAGAAACGAAGCTATTGCTTTTGCTATGAGAATTGCATGGAAAAATGATACGGTTATAATAGCGGGAAAAGGGCATGAAACGTATCAAGAACTAAAAAATGGAAAAAAAGTACATATGGATGATAGAGAAACTGTAAAAAAGATTGCAGAAGGAATGCCAGAAAAGAACGATATTAAGTTATAAAGGAAGTGAAGAGAACATATGAATTTACAGATACTAATGTGTATAATAGCTTTTGTTTCTACATTAATAATTGCGTTAATAGTAATACCTATTTTAAAAAAATATAAAATAGGGCAAATAGTAAGAAAACTTGGACCTGAAAGTCATTTAAGTAAATCAGGAACTCCTACAATGGGTGGAATAACTATGCTAGTGCCTATAAGTGTAATTCTTTTGGTAGCAAGTTTTAAATATCCAGTCCTTATACTACCTTTAATAGTAGGGTTAGGATTTGGGTTAACCGGGTTTATAGATGATAGAAAAAAATTAGTAGAACATAGTAGTGATGGAATAAGTGCAAAAATGAAAATGTTGTTATTATTTTTAACAACAGCAATATTTATTGTTTTGTATTTATTAGTATTTAAATTAGATACTGAGTTGTTTATTCCGTTTTTAACAAATCCAATAACTCTTAGTGTGGGACTATTTATTATATTTATTGCATTTATTTTATTGGGTTCTAGTAACGCAGTAAATTTAACAGATGGATTAGATGGCTTAGCCGCGGGAATAGTGGCTATTGTAATGACATTTTTCACGATAGTAGCAGTGAAAAATGGGGATAATCCTATGATAATTTTAGGTGCATCTACAGTAGGTAGTGTATTAGCGTTTTTAGTATTTAATGTAAAACCTGCTAAAGTATTTATGGGAGATACTGGCTCTTTAGCATTAGGTGGTATAGTAGCTGTTACGGCTATTATGATGAAAATGCCACTTTATTTAGCCATTGTGTTATTAGTTCCAGTGTGTGAAACGCTATCTGTAGCAATGCAGGTTATGTATTTTAAGATAACAAAAGGTAAAAGATTATTTAAGATGGCTCCACTTCATCATCATTTAGAATTAAGTGGATTGAGTGAAGGAAAAGTTGTTGTTTTATTTTGGAGTATAACTTTTGTTTTAAGTGTAATAGCATATTTTATATAAAAGAAGGAGGGAATAATCCTAGGTATGAAAGATTTCATGAAGAAAGTTTTGTCTGGAAATAAAGGAGAACGGATTAGATTTTATAGCGGTTTTTACGTTAATAATACTTTTGTGTATAGGGTTAATTGCCCTGTCTTCAGCAAGCTCTTATACAGCTTTAATAAGTGAGAATAATAGTAATTATTATTTTATACGTCAATTAGCATTTGCTGTTATTGGAGTCATAGCAATGTTTGTAATTTCTACTATAGATTACAAATTATATGAAAAGTTTGGCTATATCATTTTCTTTGTAGCTTTAGCAACCATGCTTATGGTATTTATACCTGGGTTGGGTTCTACTGTAAAAGGTGCAAGAAGATGGATAGATTTGGGATTTATTAGTTTTCAACCGTCTGAATTAATGAAGCCGGCTTTAGCTATAGGTATAGCTGCATATATTAGTAAGAAAAACATAAAGCCCCATAACATACTAGGATATATTGTCCCTGTTTGTATGATACTTATTGTTTGTGTTGTTATGTATTTTCAATCTCACATGAGTGGCGCTATAATTATGATAGTAATAGGGGCTGTAACAATATTTACAAGTGGATTTAAATTAAAAAAGAGAACTGTGATTTTAATTTGTATAACAGTAGTTCTTGCTGCCGCATTATTTTTATTTACTTCAGATTATAGAATGGAAAGAGTAAAAGCTTTCTTTAATCCAGATTTAGATATAACAGGAAGTAACTGGCAACCAACTCAAAGTTTATATGCCATAGGTTCAGGAGGACTGTTTGGTACAGGAATAGGTCAAAGTAGACAAAAATACTTATGGCTTCCTGAATCACAAAACGACTTTGTATTTTCAATTTATGCTGAGGAGTTTGGGTTTATAGGGTGTACTGTAGTAGTAGCGTTATTTATGCTATTTATATCAAGATTAGTATCTTTAGTTTTAAAAACGAAAGATTTGTTTGGTTTAATGATATCGGCAGGAATAATATCAATGTTTGCTTTTCAGATTATAATGAATATAGCTGTTGTAACAAAGCTTATTCCAACTACAGGAATGCCGCTCCCATTCTTTAGTTATGGTGGTACATCTCTACTAATAAATTTGGCTTCTATAGGTATTGTGTTAAATGTTACTAGACAAAGGAGGGCTTCATAATGCGAGTTATAATTACGTGTGCAGGAAGTGGTGGACATATAAATCCAGCTATAGCAATAGCAAATTTGATTAAATATTATGATAAACAAAGCGAAATTTTGTTTATAGGAACTGCAACAGGACTAGAAAATGATTTAGTAAAAAAAGCAGGATATAATTTGAAACAAATTAGGGCTGGAAGACTACATAGAAGAGTTACTTTAGAAAATGTAAAAAATATAAAAAATGCCTTTTTAGGTATAGGAGATAGTAAAAAGATAATTAGAGAGTTTCAACCAGATGTGGCTATAGGGACAGGTGGATATATTTGTGTTTCCGTAATGAAAGCCGCCCAAAAATTAAAAATACCGTATATATTACACGAGAGTAATGTATTCCCGGGAATGTCTGTAAGACTTAATGCAAAGCACGCAAGTAAAATACTATTAGGATTTAATGAAACAAATAAACATCTACCAAATGCTAATTGTATATATACAGGGACTCCAGCTAAGTTTAACAAGGACAGTATTGATGCTTTAAATAAATTAAAGTGTAAGAATGATTTAAAACTTAATATAAAAGGCAAAAAAATATTATTTGTAACAGGAGGTAGTCAAGGAGCTCAAAAAATAAACGAAACAGTAATTGATATGGTAAAGAAATACAAACCACAAGATTTCTTTGTAGTAATTGCTGTAGGTCGTAGTAACTATGAGACTGTTTGCGCACAAGTTAGTGACGATATAAAGGAATATATTAGAGTCGAAGAGTTTATATACGAAATGGATAAAATGTATAAAGCATCAGACCTGTTAATTACAAGAGCTGGCGCAATGACTGTTTTAGAATTAGAAATAGCAGCAAAACCTGCAATACTTATACCATTACCAACAGCTGCAGAAAATCATCAGTTATATAATGCGAAATCTTTAGAAGATAATAATGCGGGATTTGTTTTAGAAGAAAAAGATTTAGATGTAGATGTTTTGTTTAATAAAATACAAAAGTTAGTATCCGATGAAAAGTTGTTAAAAAATACAGGTGCTAATGCAAGAAAATTATTAAAGGAGAATGTTGAACAAAGTATTTTAGAAGAAATAATAAAGACAGTAAAAGGCGAGGTTTAATACCTTGCTTTTGTTTGTTTTAAAATATATAATTTACTTAGGTGTATGAATATGGTTATAGATTTAAAGAAGGACAAAGATTATTCTAAAATACAGAGCGCAGCGGAAATAATAAAACAAGGAGGGCTTGTTTTATTTCCGACAGAGACAGTTTATGGAATAGGCGCAGATGGACTAAACAAAGATGCTGTAAGTAAAATATTTAAAGCTAAGGGCAGAGCTCAAGATAATCCTTTAATACTTCATGTTTCTAATATGAATATGGTAAGAAAGATAGCAATGAATATAACAGATGCAGAATTTATGTTAATGGAAAAGTTTTGGCCTGGCCCTTTTACAATTATTTTGCCTAAAAAAGAAATAGTGCCAGATATAGTGACGGGTGGGTTAGATACAGTTGCTGTTAGAATGCCATCAAATGAGGTAGCCAGAAAATTAATAGAATTTGCAGATATCCCTATTGCTGCACCTAGTGCTAACATTTCCGGAAAGCCTAGTGGTACTTGTATAGAAGATATTTATGAAGAATTAGTGGACAAAATGGATTGTGTTATAGATGGTGGAAAATGTACAGTAGGAATAGAATCTACTGTAGTAAAAGTAAAGAATGGCCAAGTTAATATTTTAAGACCAGGTAAAGTAACTAAAGAGGAGATTGAAGCTTTAATTCCAGAAGTTATTGTATCTTCGCATACATTAGAAAAGATAAAATCTGATGAAAAAGTAGAGTCCCCAGGAATGAAATATAAGCATTATGCCCCACAAAGTAGATGTGTGTTAGTATATAGTGAAGACGAAAATAAAATGATAGAAAAAATAAAAGAATTAAAAAAGAATTATGTGAATCCATTAGTGATTTGTTGTGATGAACATGAATTTAAATTTGATACAAATAATATATTAAAATATGGTTCAAAATTAGATATGGATAGCATATCCTCAAATTTGTTTTCTATTTTAAGAAAAGCAGATAAATTTTCGCCAGATATTGTATTTATAGAAGGAGTAGAGAAAAAAAGAGTGGGGCTTGCTATAATGAACAGACTAATTAGAGCATGTTCTTATGAGTATGTTGAAATATAAAGTTAAAATTATGTAATAAAAAGGTTTGTATTGAATAAGCGATATGAACATTTTTATTACATAATTCGACAAAGGTATTAGAGATTTAATATCTTTACATACTGTTATTTTGTGATATAATATATATGTCGAAAGGTATATACTGGGTGATAGATATGCCAAAAAGGGTTCAAACAAAAAAAATAAAGAAGAAAACAACTAGAAAAAAGAAAAACAAAAAGGCTTTAAAAAAATTGATACTTAGTATTTTCGTTTTGTTTGTAATAGGTTTGCTTGTAGGTGTAATATGCTTAATTTATCATGTTAAAACAGATGAAAAATTTAATATTTCTAACATTTCTGTTACTGATTGTAATTACTATACTATAGACGATATTATCGCCGCTTCAGAATTAGAATTAGGAAAAAACATTTACAGTTTCAATAAAAAGGAAATTCAAGCTAAAGTACAAACTTTACCGTATATAGAAAGCGTAAAAATAACGAGAAGATTACCAAATGAGGTTAATTTAACTGTAGTGGAAAGAACAACTAAATATATAGCATATGCTAAAGATAGTGGAGAATATGTAAAAATAGATAAAAGTGGTTATGTATTAGAAATAATAGATATTAACGAAATGCAAGAAGAAATATTGTTATTTGGTATAAATTTTGAAGATATAGTAGAAGCTGGGCATAAAATAACAGATTTAGAACTAGAGAAATTAAAATTATTTGAAAAAGTTAGTGAATTATATAACGCCCAAGAAGTTCAAGCTAAAATAACAAGTGTTGAATTTAAGTCTTCTAATATTATTCTTACTCTAAATGATAAGCTAGATGTTATTTTAAAAGATAATAGTGAACTTGAATATAAATTATCATTTTTAAAAACAATTTTAAAGGAAGTTGAAGGAAAGTCTGGAATTTTAGATATGACTCAAGAAAATCCAACTTATTCTGCAATATAGGAAAGGAGATAAAAAATGGCAAAGAAAAGTGAAAAAACAAGTACAGAAAAAAGTACTAAAACAACTAAAGTAACTAAAAAGATAGATGTTACATCTATAGAGCCAATAGATAAGGATGCAAAAAAAGAAGAAGTTGTTCAAACAAAATCACAAGAAAAAGTTAGAATTGACGCAAAAAAAATAAGGACTTATATACTTCTAGGAATAGCGGCTTTTGCTTTTACTTTAATAATATCAGCACAATTAAATACCGTAAGTAATACAGATATTATAGCTGAAGGCATGAGAGAAGCTGAGCTTTTATCTGAACTTGCAAAATACAAAGAACAGCTTGAAAACTTGCAAGAAGATTATGAAGATAGTAAAGAAATAGTTGAGGAATATAAATCAAATGCTTCAACTAATGATGCGCTTATAGCTTCTATGACTGCAGAATTAAATGCAGCATCCGCTTTAGCTGGTCTAGTAAATTTAAAAGGCGAAGGAGTTGTTATAACACTATATGATAGCACAACTACCGCAAGTGATTTGAGTATTGAAGCGGGGCTTGTTCATGATACAGACTTGGTTGCCATGGTTACTGAATTAAAAGCGGCGGGTGCAGAAGCAATTAGTATAAATGGGCAAAGAATAATTGCTACAACCCCAATTCGCTGTGTTGGACCAACAATACAAATAAATAGTGTAAAAGTGGCAGCTCCATATTATATAAAAGCAATAGGTAATGCACAATATTTAGAGAGCGCTCTAAATATTAGAGGTGGAATTGTAAGCAGCTTGAGAAGTTATGGAATAACAATAGAAGTAACAAGACAATCAGATATAGAGATAGAAAAATATGACGGAAGCTATAAATTGCGTGTAGCTCAAGTTGTAAAGTAAGGAGGCAAGGATTATGATAGGCACATTAATAGTAATTGTATTTGTAATAATTGGCTATGTTTTAGGCTCAGATATAGTAGTTCCTTATGCTTTTACAGAATATATCGCTGTAGCAATACTTGCGTTTTTAGATTCGCTTTTTGGAGCAGCTGCGGCTAATTCTCAAAAAAAATTTAGCATAGTTATATTTATAACTGGTTTCTTTGGAAATGCAATAATTGCAATATTCTTAGTATATTTAGGCCAAAAATTAAATATGGATATTTATCTAGCTGCAGTGATTGTTTTCAGCAGTAGATTATTTAATAATTTCTCAATAGTTCGTAGATCTATTATAGAGGATATTGAAAATAAGAGAAAAGAAAAAAAGAAAACTAAAATTGTGAAGTAATTCGTAATTATAAAATACATCTCTAAATAAAATATATAGAGGTGTATTTTTTATGGGAAAAATTTTTGTAATAGGGAAGGATAAGAGACAAGAAACAATACGAACTTTGTATAAAAAAGAGGGAAAGCTTGCCAATAATATAGAAGATGCAAAATATATTTTATTACCGACACCGTTAACTATAGATTTAAAAAATATAACTGGTGAAGATATTTTGCTGGAAGAAATAGTAGAGTTTGCAAAAAATAAAACTGTGTTTGCAGGAAAAATCCCTAAAAATGTTAGAAGAAACTTGGAAATAAATAATATAGAATATTATGATTTAATGGAGTTTGATGAGTTAGCTATTAAAAATGCTATTCCTACTGCAGAAGGTACTATAGCTAAAATAATGGAGCTAACAAATACAACAATTTTTAATTCCAATATTTTAATTTTAGGGTTTGGAAAGTGTGGTAAAATATTGGCAGATAGGCTCGCTGGACTTAGGGCAAATGTTTTTTGTGAAGCAAGAAAGTCAAAAGACCTTGCACAAATTAAAGCTATGCGATATAATTGTGTTGACTTAGTAGAAATGGAAGAAATTTTACCTAATATGGATATCGTTATAAATACAGTGCCATTTATGTTACTAAATAGAAGAAGGTTAGATTTATTAAAACAAGATGTGTTAATTATAGATATAGCATCTGCACCAGGTGGCACAGATTTTGATTATTGCAAAGAGAAAAACATTAACGCCATATTGGAACTTGGTATACCATCAAAAGTTGCGCCAGTTTCTGCAAGTAAATATATTAAAGAGATTATAGATAAACTAATAGGAGGATAAAATGACAATAATACAATCAATAATTTTAGGAGTTATTCAAGGAATTACAGAGTTTTTCCCTATATCTAGTTCAGGACACTTAATTGCGGCTAGATATTTGTTTGGATTTTCTGATTCACAAATGGGGAATATGACTTTTGATGTTGCCCTACATTTTGGAACACTTTTAGCAATAGCAATTTTCTTTTTCTGGGATTTTATTGCAATGTTTAGAGATGGATTTAAATTCAAAGGGAGAGACGGAAAATTAAGTTTTAACAATTTAACTTGGCAAGGTAAATTACTATGGTTAGTAGTTTTAGGATGTATTCCGGCAGCTATAGCAGGAATTCTTTTTGATGACTTAATAGAAGAATTTATTCGCGAAAGTGTATACGCACCGCTAATTATAGCTGGTACTTTAGCAATAATGGGTGTACTTTTATACTTTGCAGATAAAAAGAGTAAATCTATTACTAATATTGAAAAATTAAGCATAAAGCAAGCCTTAATTATTGGATTAGGACAAATGGCGGCCATAATACCTGGATTTTCAAGATCAGGAACAACTATGACAATGGCAAGAGTTATGAAACTAGATAGAGAATCTGCAGCAAGATTTTCATTCCTTTTAGGAGCACCAGTTATGTTAGGTGCTGCAATTCTTAAATTTAAGGATTTGAGTTTTGCTATGATTGATGCTCCGTTTATAATTGGGGTAGTAACATCGTTTGTAGTAGGAATACTAGCTATAAAATTGTTAATGCTGATAGTTAAAAAAGTTGGATTTGAATGGTTTGCAATATATAGAGTTGTTTTAGCAGTTATATTAGTTGTTACATATATTGTAAGATAGAAAAGAGGTAAACATATGAGTATAGTAAACGTAAGAGATATAGTTGAGAATAAGAAACAAACTTTAAAAAGAAAAATAGTAGAATTAAGAGACGAAGGTATAATACCAAAACTTGCAGTGATTCTTGCAAATGATAATGACGCTTCAAGAATTTATGTTGGAAGAAAAAGAAAACTATGTCATGAAATGGGAATAGATGAAGTTGAATATGTATTTGATGAAAAATGTACTACAGAAGAATTGTTATACACTATAGAAAAACTAAATAATGACAATGATATAGATGGAATACTTGTTCAATTACCTATGTTTAGTAATATAGACGAACAAAAAGTTTTGGATGCTGTGGCTCCAGAAAAAGATGTTGATGGGTTTAGTTCAATAAATGTAGGAAGATTATATAAAGGAAGTAAAGATATAGTTCCATGTACTCCTAAAGGAATTGTTACTATATTAAAAGAATTGGAACCAGATTTAGCAGGAAAAAATGCAGTGGTTGTTGGCCGTTCACAGATAGTAGGGAAACCAATGGCGGCGTTGTTACTTGCAGAAGACATGACAGTTACAATATGTCATTCTAAAACAAAAGATTTAGTTTCACACACTAAAATGGCAGATGTTTTAGTTGTTGCTACAGGTATTCCGCATCTAATAAAAAAGGATATGGTTAAAGAAAATGCTATTGTTATAGATGTGGGAATGACTAAGGTTAAAGATAAATTAGTTGGAGATGTTGACACTGAAAATGTAAAAGATATAGCTAAATATGTTACTCCTGTTCCTGGTGGAGTAGGACTTACAACAGTATTTAGTTTAATGGAAAATGTAGTTAACCTTGCTATAGCAAGAAGAAAAAAATAGAACCATAAATATAAAACTATATAAAGCAGAAAGATAAAAAAATAACAGTCAAACATGATGGTATGCACTCATTTATGCAAATGAGTGCTGTTTTTTATTTCTGTTATTAGAAAGGAATCTAATAACTTTTGTTGACTATACTTAATTTATAATGTAAAATGAGGGTATAAATTATATTGTTTTATATAATAAACTTGAGGTGAAATTAGAATGAGAGGAAAAACTAAGAACTTAGAATTTATAGATTTATATAATAAGTTATATAAAGAAAATTTTGAAGAGCTAGAAAAATTAAGAAAAGAAGAGAAGAAAAGAACGGGGGCAATTTTAAAAATAGTTGCAGCTATTTTTATTAGTGTTGCTTTAGTAGCTCTGTTAGAAATATTAGGATTTGTGGGAGTATTTGCTTTTGATAGTGACTTTTCTATGGTATTTACTATGGGAATTAGTTTAATTGGAGGTATTACAATATTTATTATGGTTATTTCTTTAGTTATAACTATAATAAAGAATACTAAAAAGAACGGTGCGAAAAAGTTATCCTATACAGAAATGTTTAAACAAAACATAATGACTCCAATAATTCATAATGTTATTCCGAGGAGTGAATATCTTTTTAATGAGGGGCTAAGTAGAGAAGAATACAAAAGAGCTTGTTGGGAATCTTTTGATATATATAATTCTGAAGATAAAATAATTACACCTTTATTATTAGAAGATAAAACAGAATCAAAATTAATAATGAGTGAAGTACATACAAAAGATAGAAGAGAAGATTCTGATGGAGATGTGTCAGAGGTTACTTTGTTTGCAGGAATAGCAGGTTATATGGAGCTGCCAAAAAGTATTAATTGCTACCTAAAAGTAAGAAGTAACAATTTCTTATTTAAAACTAAAAACAATGTTGAGATGGATGCGAGAGAATTTGAAAAAGCTTTTGATGTAGAGACAGATGATAAGATTAAAGCTATGCAAATACTTACCTCAGATATTATGATGGACTTTGTAGAATTTACTAAAGAAAATAAATTTATGTTTGAGTTCTATATTAGCAACTCTACTATGTACATTAGATTTCATACTGGTAATTTATTTGAGCCGGAAGTTTTTAAAGTTTCTATGGAATATCAATATTTAGAAAAGTATGTTAATATATTAAATTCTGTAAAAGAGATAACGGAACATATTTGCAATGTTATAATAAATACAGATTTATAATAAAAAGATAGAATTTTGCAAACACAAAATTCTATCTTTTTATTATATTTTACTATCTAATATGTTTTTTACAGTACATTGTATTATTCTATCTAAAGCTTCAATACTATTGAAAGCATTGTGCGGAGTAATAACTACATTTGGTAATTTTGTTAAGTCTGAATTTTGATTTATTATTTTTGTAGCATTTTCAGCAGGAGAAGATAAAACAGAATCTTCTATTAAAAACTCTTCACCTTCTAAAACATCAAGGCCAGCTCCATATATATTTTTTTGTTTAAGCGCTTGAAGTAAATGCTCTGTATTTATTAATCCACCTCTAGCTGTGTTTATAATAAGGGCACTTTTCTTCATTAGATTTATAGCTTTTTCGTCTATTATATGATGAGTTTGTTCATTATATGGAAGGTGTAAAGATACTATATCCGAAACTTTTAAAAGCTCATCTAAAGGCAAGTACTTAAAATTAATTATTTCAGCTAAAAAATTATCTTGTTTTATATCATAAACCCTAACGTGCATTCCAAAACTTCTTGCCATGCGAGCAACATGTAAACCAATACGCCCTCCGCCAATAATCCCTATAGTTTTATCTTTTAAGTCAAATCCCATTAAACCTTCAGTAGAGAAATCGCCATCTTTAGTTCTAATAAAAGATTCGTTTATTTTTCTAGATAGAGCTAACATTAATGCAAAAGTATGCTCAGCAACAGTGTTTTCACCATATAAAGGGACATTTTTAAGTTCAATGCCAAGTTTATCTAATAAAGTTTTATCTATATGGTCTATTCCTGTAGAACGAGAGCAAACTAACTTTAAATTCTTGCAACCCTCTATTGCAGTAGCATCTACTTTAGAATGAACAAATACGCAGATAACAGAACTATCTATGTATTCTGAATTATCTACATTTTGTATAGGTTCATCAAAGAATTTTAATGTATGTCCTTTTAAACCATTTTTTAATTTTTCTTTTTCTATTTCTGTTGTTTCAAAAACTGAAATTACCATTATATCCAATCCTTTCGAATTAACATTATTATGTATTTATTAATATGAATTTATTCTATTTATTTTCTAAACTTGTGTCTTTACATAAGCTATAACCAATTCCTAGTATAATCCAAAACATTGGTGCAACATGAGTAACGGAGATGTTAGTAAATGCTTGTATTAAGTATGAAAGTAAACTTATACCAATAGCAAACACAGTTATATCTTTTTTGTTTTTCAAAAATTTAATAAATAATTTAATTCCTATAGTTCCTATTGCAATAATATAACAAATAAGGGATGGGATTCCTGTGCAAATTGCTATTTGTAAATATTCACAATGGGCTTTATCAAATAGAAGCTCTGAAGTATATCTTGGTTGATAGTAATATTTATATAGTATTTCTGCCCCTAAAGAGTCTGGCCCGATACCAAGCCATGGATTAAGACTTACGATTTCTAGTCCTAATTTATATATTAAACCTCTACCACTTCCAAATCTATCAGTGTTTTCAGTTAAATTTGTTTGTTCTTTCTCTAATGAAACAAATTCTTTTAAATAAGTGTTATTTGTACAAATATTAAGCAAAATAAATGCTAATGAAAAAGCTAATAATAGTATACCAATTCTTTTGAAATCAACTTTTTGAGATATGGCATATATAAGTATAATAATAAGGTAAATTAAAAAAGTAATATATCCGCCAAGCGTCTTGGTGCAAACTAAAGCTGCAAAAGTTATAATGCTTGTTAATAAATAAAATTTATTTCCCTTTACTAAATATACAATAATGTATATTGGCAAAAACATACTTAAGTATGTTGAAAAGAAATTTGGGTTACCAAACGAACCGAACGCCATATATTTATGAAGGGCTGTAGGGTAGAATATAATTGCTTGTACAATACCTATAGCACTAATAAGCATAGTTGAAGCTGCCATATATGGTAAATACTTAGTATCAAACTTAAATACTTTATATGCAATATAAAATAGAACAATATATAAATATAGCGTTAGTGCTCCTTCGTGACGTGCGATTGTCCCAGTTATAAGTGTGTGGGGGAACCATTCAGATAAAAGAGCTGATGCCATTATTAAAATAGCATAAATAATGAAAGCTATATCCACTAAATCTAATTTAATTTTTAATTTAAAAGTAATTTTTTCTACATTCTTTACATGGTTATATATTTTTAGTATTAGAAAACCTATTAAAGTAATTCCAGTAAAATAATATGTTAATAATAATTGGTTCGTTTTCTCATAGATATAAGGTAAAAACAACATTGGAATTACAACCATTATAGCTATAATAAGTATTGTAGCTAAAGTATTTGAAGTAAATTTAAATTTGTTTATTTTTTCATTTAAATTTTTAAAATTTGGGTATTTAATATCAATTTCCATAAATAATCTCCTTTTATTATGAAAGAAATTATATCACTGTTTAACAAATTTTCAAATAGAAATAAAAATTTATTTTGAATAATTAACGCTAAAAGGATTAATGCTTTTGTTATTTAAGTATAGTCCATAATGTAAATGAACCCCTGTTGTATATCCATTAAGTCTGCCATCTTCTAAATATTTTGGCCCGATATATCCTATAAGTTGTCTGGATTTTACATAGTCTCCATTTTTTACTTTCAATGAACTATCGAGATGACAATACATAGATTTATATCCATTACTATGTTCTATTATTATCATATAACCGCCAGAATTATCAAAAGCAGCGTAGGTAACGGTGCCAGAATTTATAGAATATACTGGGACGCCAACGATTGCGGCTAAATCAACCCCGTTATGAAACGAATTATCAAAAGTTCGATATCCAAAAGAAGAGGTTAAAATATAATTGGTTTGTATTGGAAAAAAGAATTTATTGTATGAACCGGATAAGGTTGAGAATAATATTGATATAGAGATTAATGTAATAATTGATAGAAAGAAATATTTTTTGTACATAGATTCACCTATATAAATTATATTAATTAAAAGTAATAAATACAAATCAAATACATTTGTAGAACGTTGTCAAAATATGCAATATAGTCGATTTAAATTAAATAAAACAGAAATGTTACAAAAATATTTAAAAAATATTAAAAAACATAAAAATAAATAAAAGGGCTTGCATTAAATACATAATTTGGTATAATAAAAATATGAATTCTAAAAATGAGGAGGAAAGAGTTTATGAAAAAATTAGTAAAAATATTACCTGCTGTACTAGTTGTGGCACTTGTTTTAACAAATGTATTTGCTAATATTAGTGTTCCTGGTAATGAAATTGTAGGGGATAAACCTATAACTGGAATTACAAATTTAGCAGGAAATGTATGGGCAACTGTTATAACAATAGTACAGATTTTAGCTATAGCCGCAGTTGTGTTTGCTGGATTGAGATATATGTTTGCTTCAGCTGACCAAAAAGCAGATATAAAGAAGAGTATGGGAATACTTGTTGTTGGTGGTATATTAGTATTTGCAGCATCAACAATCTTAAGCTTTGTAAGTGGTTTAGCAGAATCAACTTTAGGAACTCCTTAGTTGGTAAGTATAGCTTAGAAAGATAGATGATGTTATGAATAAAATAACAAAAGTGTTTTTAATTTTGTTTGTAGCTGTGCTGGTATGTTCTCAAGTATTTGCTAATGATATTGGGAATGTAGAAGATCCGTTTATTAATACTAATCCTGGGATTGGAACTTTAAATGATACAGTTAAAGATGTTTGGGCAACAGTAATTGTGATTGTGCAGATATTGGCTGTAGCAGCAGTTGTGTTTGCTGGATTAAGATATATGTTTGCATCTTCAGATGCAAAAGCGGATATAAAGAAAAGTATGGGAATACTTATTGTAGGAGCTGTGCTTGTTTTTGCAGCAACAACAGTTTTAAGTTTTGTTACTGGTTTGGCAAAAACTGCTTTACAATAAAAAATATTACAAAAATATTACGAAAATATTAAATCTATGATATATATTCAAGTTTTGAGTGTATATCATAGATTTTTTTTGTTGTTAATGATAAGATATAGGCATATTATTATGGGCGTGTTATGCGCAAAACAAAGGAAGGAATGAGGAGTAGTGGGAAGTTCATATTATGTGCCTCGTAGCGTAAAAGGAGAGTCTAGAATATTATATATATTTACTATAAAATCGTTTATAGTAACATTAATATTTGGACTAGTAGGCGCCGGTATTTGGTTTTTGTTAAATTCATTAAATATAAAATTAGAGTTAGTGCCAGGATTGATTATAGTGGGAATTTGCGGTGGAATAGGTTATGCATTAGCTACAGTTGTAATACCGGATGTGCCTATGATGGGGCCTTTAAGAAAAGCTGGCGGAGAAAATATAGGCTCTATGTTATTGAGATTAATAACTTTTAAAAAAAGAAAGAAAATTTATTTATATAATCACAAAAGAGAAATTATAAAAGGAGGAAATAACAAATGAGTTCAGATGTAATTAGTTTAGTAGTTTTAGGTGGCTTATTATTATTCGGGGCAATAGTGTTTTTGGTTTCTAAAAAGAAAAGTCAAGAAGAGAGTGGCAACAAAAATATAAAAGGTAATTCTGCTTATGCGCCACAAACAGCAGAAGGGGCGTATAAGAAAAATCCAAATGCAAATGTTGTAAGAGAAGACATGTTTAAGTTTATGGAGTTTGATAGAATCGAAGATAATATGATAATTTCTCAAAACGGAGAAAAGTATACAGCAGTTGTTAGATGTAAAGGTATTAACTATAATCTTATGTCTGAAGTAGAACAATTATCTGTAGAAGAAGGTTTTATAAACTTCCTAAATACTTTAAAATATCCTATACAGCTATATGTTCAAGCTCAAAGTATAGATTTAAAAGAAAACATTTCTAAATATAGAGCTAACATGAAAGATTTAATACAAGAATATGATGACTTATCTGCAGATTATAGTATGGCAGTAAACTCTTTAGAAGCAACTGAAGAAGAAATTGATGAAGTTGAGAAAAATAGAAATAGAGCGTTAAACGTATTAGAATACGGCCAAGATATAATAAGATATGTAGAAAAATTAAGTTTAAATAAAAATATGTTACAAAGAAACTTCTATGTTTTAGTATCTTACTACAAATCTGAAATAACAGGAGCTTCTAATTTTAAAGAAGAAGAAATTTTAGATATTTGTTATTCAGAACTATTTACTAGAGTAAACAATATTATGAGTGGTTTATCTATGAGTTCAGTTAGTGGAGAAGTATTAAAGTCTAATGATATAGCAGAATTGTTATATTCTTCATATAACAGAGATGACCATAACGTAATAAAAGTTCGTGAAGCATTAGACTCTGGTTTCTATAGATTATATTCTACATCTGAAGATGCAATAACTAAAAAACACAAGAGATTATTAGAAAGTATAAGAAAAGAAGCTGAGTATAAAGCGGTTCAGGCGTTGGCTAAAGCTGTTGAAGAAGGCAATATAGTAACAGAGCAGGATATAGAAGATACTTTTGAACAAGAATCTAGTAAACAAGCTTTGGAATTAATTAAAAAAGAAAGAATAGATGAAAAAATTAAAGATAAGGCAAAGAAACACGTAATTGATGATTACAAAGAAGGCAAAAAGAAAAGAATGCAAGAAAAAGAACAAGTAGTAGAAGAGCAAATGAGAAAATTAGCTGGAGAAGATGTAATAGGAGAAATAGACAAAGAGATAGAAAAGTTAGAATCTAATTCTAACGAATTAGATTTAGTACAAGAGACAAAAACTGAAGAATCAGCTGATGATTCTATAGTGTAATGTGCGGAGGTAAATTACATGGGGAAAAATAATGTTTCAAAAAGTGATATTATAGAACAAAGAAGTGATAATAAATCAAGATTGCAGCTTAATAAATCTACTTTAAAAGATTTATTAGCTCCATCAGGAGTGGACGCAAGCCATTTTGATTATCTAGAAGTTTTTTCAAAAATATCTAGATATGCAAGAACATTTTATGTGACAACATTACCAAGACAAGCAACATTTCCATATTTCTTATCTAATATATATGAATTTGGAGATGTAAATACATCGGTATATATAAATCCAATATCTGAAACTGCATCACAAAATGATTTGAATAAACAGATTGTAGAAATTCAATCAGAAAGATTCGTTGCTCAAGATAGAGGAGATATAAATAGAGATGCAACGCTTAGTACAAAACAAGCAGAAGCGGAAGCTTTGCGTGATCAAATAGCTGCAGGATATAATAAGTTGTTTGAAGCAACTATAATATCAACTTTGTTTGCATACTCTAAAGATGAACTAGATAAATTATCTGAGTTGTTATCTATGGAAGCTTCAAAGAGTTTAGTTGGACTAAAAACAGCATGGGCATTGCAAGAGGAAGGATTTAAATCTAATTTACCATTAAATAATAATAAGATAACAAGACGTCATACATTTGATAGAGGGTCTATGGCTACTGTATTTCCTTTCGTTAATGCAGATGCAGGTCATACAACAGGTGTTCCAATAGGAATTAACCGTCAAACAGGATTACCAATCCTATTTGATAACTTTAATGAATCAATGACAAACTATAATATGATAATATTTGGTAAATCTGGTTCAGGAAAATCTGTTACAATAAAAACTATAATGGCTCGTTCAGCAGTGCTTATGGGAATAGAAAACTTAGTACTTGATGCCGAAGGTGAATATGTTGCTGTTGCAGATGCACTTCGTGGAATAAATATAACAATAAGTCCAACAAGTGATACTATAATAAATATATTTGATTTGGAACCAGAATTGGTTTTAGATGAAATTACAGGAAAAGAAACATATAAATTAAGTGTTGAAAATAAAGTAGAAGACGTTACACAAGCGTTAACTACAATGGCAAAGGGTGTGTCTCACTCAACTGACGTTACAGAACTTACACGTCAAATTATATCTGAAATAGTTGCTGAAGAATATGAGGCTAGAGGATTTACAGAAGATATAGAAAGCTTATATGTAGATACAGATACATTAACTGGACAAATAACAAGAGAGAAGAAGGAAATGCCAACAATTTCTTCTTGGTACGATAGATTAGCTCAAAAAGCGAAAGAAAATACAAACGAAACTTACGAATTCCATTATAACTATTTAACTAAAGTTATGAAACAATATTGTAGAAAGTTTAATGGACAAATGGCATATTTCGATGGACAATCTACATTTGATTTGCAAGATGGATGCTTGTTCATAAATATAGATATATCTGGACTAGAAGAACGTTTTGCAAGACCACTTGCACAACAAATATTGATGTCATGGATATGGGAAAAATATGTTAAGAAAAACAGTGAAGATAAATCTAAAGCTAGAAAGAAAAGAGTACTAATAGATGAAGCTTGGATGATGTTAGATTATCCAGAAGCAATAAGCTTCTTAAACACTATGGCAAGACGTGCAAGAAAAAGAAACGTATCTTTGACAGTTGTATCTCAAAAATTCCAAGATTTCTATGAGAAAAAAGAAGCTCAAGCAATACTTACATCGGCTGAAACAAAATTATTCTTAGCTCAAGATAAGTCCGAAATAGAACACGTAAGAGAAGTATTTAAACTAAGTGAAGGAGAAAAGGACTTCTTATTAACATGTGGAAGAGGAGAAGGCTTGTTAAGACTTGGATATGAGTCTGCCATTATTGCAATAAAACCTACTCAAAGAGAATTTGAGTTTGTTGAAACAAACTTAACAAAGCTTATAGAGATGAAAAAAGCTAGACAAGAAGGCTAGTTTATGATAAAATATGACAATAAATTTAGAGGAAATTTAAGGATGGTGCTTAAATGATAAAAGGGAAATGGAAAATTTTAATATGCACATTACTTGTTGCTTGTATACTTTTTGTTACAAGCAACGACGTATTTGCGGCTATAAACGAGGAGTATTATTATAATAATGTTGCGCCTAATGAGGTAGTTGATGCTCAGTTAGACAACAAGTTAAAAGATAATATATTAATAGATGCATTGGGGTCTTTAATATATGGAATTGGTTCTCTTATGGAATGGGTGTTAGGTACTGTATTTAAAGCTATCACAAAAACCAGTATATTTCCATGGGCAGATTCCATTTTATTTAATGCGATTCCGTTTTTGGATGTAAATGTATTTACAGCAGCAGAAGGATCATTAGTTGCTTCACTGCAGGGATTTATAGCTGGAATGTATTATACTATATTAACACTTGCAAATACATTTTTTGGATTAGCAATAATGGTTACTGCTATAAAGTTAGTATTAACAGCAATAGCTGAAGAAAAAGCTAAGTACAAAAAAGCAATTGTTGATTGGATATTAGGATTAGTAATGCTTTGGGGAATACATTTCTTTATATCTTTTGCATTATATTTAAATGAGGAATTAGTAAAGGCTGCTAGCACTATGGCAAGCACTTCTTTAGAAAAAGCTGAAAGTGATATAATTTTATTGGCAGATACTAGCGAATATAATGAAACTATTGTTTCTAATTTTGTTAATTTGATGGAAAAGTCTAAAACTACTGTAGGTGATGTTTTTGGATTTATTTTGAAAGCTATTGGAGCTATTTTGATTATCGCAGGAGTTGTGCTGATTTCTATTGCTTCAGGACGGAACACTTACGGTTCCTGTTACTGCCATAGTAACTTGCATAGGTACAGGTGGAGTTTTGTACGTGCGGTGGAGCAATATATAATGCTCATCAGTTAATAGATGAAGTCAAAAATCAAATAGGAGTTATTGCTAAAGCTGTTTCTTTAGGTGATACTTATGCTGGTGCTGTTAAAGAAATGAAATCTAACGGAGGATTTTCTTATAATCAAGTAAGGCAATGGTTATTTAGCGAATCAGATAATTATGAGAGACAAGATTATCCTTTGGATGATATTAAATTAGAAAAAGGTAAAACTGTAACTTTAACAAGTACTTTTTGCCCTACTGATGTTGCGGCAGCAATCTTAAAGTCCGATGTTTATAGAAAATTGTATTTAGATGAGTATGCCGAAAGTGGTGAAAGGTGGACTTTTAAAAATTCTGGAACTGAAACACAAGTGTGGGGGTTATTCTTAGATTGTGCTAGATTATTTGGAGATATAGAAATAACAGATGGGGAAAAAACTTATACAATGCCTGGTATTGATTTTTATAGAACTGCAGTTACCTCTTGGGATAGTTTAAGTCCTAGCGAAAGAACTAGGCTAGCTAATTCTAAAGCAGAAGATGAATATTATAACGCGGATTTACATGAATTATACAAAGATTATGTAAATATATTCGACCAATATATTCTTAAAAAGAGTGTTTCAAGACAAGGTATCATAACAAATTTAGCATCTTATTTCAAAGAAACGTCTTGGGGAATGTCAGAATCTGGTTGGGTAGCTAACAAATCTGTAATTCAAAATGCTTTAATGTATGCAATATTAGTGGTACAAAGTTTAATATTCTTTATAGCTTATGCAAAGAGATTGTTCTATGTAATATTGTTAATATTAGTTGCACCAATAGTTGTTGTTTTTGATTTCTTTACGAAATTTGGTGGAAAATAGAAAGGGGGATATAATTTTATGTTTGGAAAAGGCGGAGGACCTTTAAGTCAATGGATAAAAGAATTTTGTGAGTTAGTATTTATACAAACTTTACAAGCGTTTATATATGCAATAGTTATATCCTTTATAGTAACTATATTACAAAAAGACACGGGTTTAAGTAAAGACGATCATAACACAGCCGTTGGTATAATATCAGTTGTTGCGCTTACTGCTATATTTAAATTAGAAGACATGCTAAGAAAAGTGTTCGGTTTTGGACCAACTAAAGCAGACCATGGTAATGCGATTGCTAGTTTAGCTAAATGGGGATTTGCAATGCAAATGGGAAAAAGTGTTTTAGATAACGGTAAAAAGATTATTGGACGGAGCAAAGCAAACATTTGGAGCTCATGCTAAGAAGGTAAAAGCTAGAAAAGAATTGAATAAGGATATTGCTGCTTTAAATGAGGATAACGAAAAGGCTGGTGCAGGAAAGGCTGTTATTGGTGCTAGTACATCAGGTAATACTAAACAAAGACAAGTAAATGGAGAAAAACGAGATCAAAAAATAACTTTAAATGAGCAAGCAAGAACTGCAAGAATGAAAGCAATGGAAGCTTCAAAAGAGCAAAAAGCACATTTAGAAAAAGCTAAAAAGAATGAAGAGCTTGCTAATAGTACTAATAATGAAAAAGCTAAAGCAGAATTAAACAAAATAGCAGAGCAAGAAAGAAAATTGGCTGAACAAGCTGGAAAGAAAAAGACAGCTTTAATGAATGAAGCAAAATCTAAACTAAGTCAAAGTCAAGCTATTAATGAATTTGACGAAGTTGAGGTTCCTTCGTCAGGAACTACAGAATCCGTTACAGCTTCTATTAGTGGATCTTCAAGTAGTGGCATAAAAGATTATAACCAAAAAATGCGTAAGCTACAAAGCGAATATGATAAGAAAATTGGTGATATTAATAAAGAGAAAAGAGAAGGCATTAGGAATATGACTAAAGGTGTACTAGAATCAGGAGGAGCTGTATTTGGCGCTACTGCGGGCGCTATTATTGGTGGCGCAGATGGTGATTTACAAGCCGCTGCAAGAGGAGCAGTTTCTGGTGCCGGTTTAGCGGATAAAGCTGTAAGCTTTACTACAGACCTTTCATTTGATGTTGCAGAATTTGCTGCTGAAAAAACAAAAAATGCGGCTGGTTTAGTCAAAGAATTTGCAGAAAATACTGCCGCTGCATATAAGGAACAATCTAGCCAGATAGATAGCGACACAGAGAAAGCTATGCAAGATGTTTCTAGAGCTGCTGCCAGGGCATATTCAAAATCTTCTTCAGGAAGAGGCTCTAAAGCTAAGAATGTAGCAAAAGCTGCTTGGAAAGGATTAGGAAGAACGACCGCATCTCATTCTTTAACTTATTTATCTGGTAGAACAGAGGCTATAAAGAAGGAATTAGATTTAAAAGCGCATCCTAATACTAGTAATTATGATGAAAAAATGGATTCTTAAACAAAGGAGATAAATTATGGATCCTAACAAAAATAAAAAGTTATATTTAATAATGGGGTGTATAGTAATTGTTTTTCTAATTATTTTGACTAATTTAATAAGGTCGGATAATGAAGCAATTATAGATTACGGAGATGTTGAAAGTGTATCAGATATATTGGTTAATGCTACTCTTGATACGGATAGAGAAACTTACTATACATTAGATGCCATTATTTCTAAGTTTGTTTCATCATATTCAGTTAACGAAGAAAATGATGAAGGCTATGAAGAATATTATAATGTTCTTCATAAAAGTTATAGGGATGAATTGGGAAAATCTAAATACAAAGAAATCGCTAAGAATTTTTTTGATAAGTTAACTATTACTCAAGAAACAGGAATGAGTACACTATCTTATGTACAATCAGAAAGAATTTTAAGACAAATATATGCTATAGATACTAATACTTATTTATGTGTTGTTGGTGCTGAAAATTCTAGCAAAGTAGGATATATTGGAATTAAGTTAAATAATGAAACTAATACGTATTCTATATTTTATTTAGAGTAATTTTAAAAGGTGAAAAATGTGGATATATTAAATACATTATTTAGTGATAGAAAAACATTTATAATCATGGCTATTATTTATATAATAGTCGTGGTTTTTGTGTTATTTTTAATATGGACTCCAAAAAGTGGAGAAGAATTAGCTACTTATGAAAAGGTGGATTTAACAAAAAAGAATGAGGAGATGGCCGAGTATTACTTTGCTTCAATAATAGATATGGGATTATATGGTTCTAAAAGTACATTTGAATCTATTATAGACAAAAATTATTTATATTATATAGGATTAGAAACTGATGAACTTTTTGAAAATTTTAGAGTAAATGGTGTTTATCCTAAAATAACAGGAACAACCATAAAAAATGTAGGGGATACAATTGTTTATTCTGGAATATATTCAGCTGGTTCAGGTTCTGTCAATGTTAATATAATAGAAAGAGCTCCTTATGATTATACTTTAACCTTGGATACTTTTTATGACTATTCAAGTTTTAAAAGGACAGGCTCTAATGATGGCATTGTAGTAACATTGAGTGACGAATATAACGATTTTAAATATATTCGTTATAATGTTGAAATTGAAAATACTAGCGAGCAAGCTATAGAAATAGACTTATCTAAATTAGCAGATACATATCTTACTTTAGGCAATTCAGCAACTGTTAAGTTGAGCTCATCATCTATAACTTCAACAATAAAATTAGAGAAAGATGATAGTATTGTTACTTCTTTGGCTTTTGAATTAGATGTAAGTAATCAACAAGATATAGATAAATTAACTTTTTCAAATATAAAAATAGGGGATTCAACTACAAATGTTGATGTAAATATAGGGTATTAATAAGTGGTATAAATGAAAAGAGGTGATACAATATGGAACCAAATAAAGTACCTCAGGGTGGCAATAATCAAATGCAACATCAAGGGAATAGAGGGGCTTCTGTTCCAAATAAAAGAAAAGGAATTCGAGGACTTTGGGATAATTTAAAAAACGGAGTGAAAAATGTAAGAAAAGGGATTACGCAAGGCGCAAAACAATCTTTTAAGAATTTGTTTATCGCAGTAATTGCTAAACTTTCACCAATATTAATAATTGTAATTGCTGTATTGGTATTTATGGCGGCTGTTAATTATGTTGTATCTGAAAAACCGTCGGAACTATTGGAAAGTAGTGTTTCAACTTATTTTTCGGGAGGGTATATTTCTGGAGGTGCTGCTGGGGACGAAAATGATCCTTATAACGCACAAAAATATTTTGATGAAAATGGTTCTTTATTGTTAGCAAAAGATGAGGATATAAAAAATATTAGTGATGCTTTTTTAGATGATTTAGAAAAGCAAAACAATGCGTTATATAATTCATTAAGTAAAAAGAATTATATAGGTAGCCATAAAATAGATGAAACTAATGCATATGAATATATGCTTTATGCTGAAAAATTTAACTTTAATAAGGTTAATTGGGAAAAGTATATAATAAGAGATAAGGATGGTAATAAAGTAGATTTAAAAACTGAAGAATTTAAAACGGCAGATAAAGAAAGTGATATAAAAGATCCTAGAGGAGAACTTTTAGAAGATGAAAAAGTTGGTTTAACTTATCCGGCTTTTAAAGGGGAAGAAAGAAAAATAGAGTATTTTACATCACTTGTAGGACCGTATCTTCAATCATATATAATACCTACAGCAATGGTTTCAGGTATATCTACTATAAATTCAGAGAATAATTTGGGAAATTTTGCTTATCAAATTGTAGATAAAGCATATCACAGGGTTACTGTAACACAATATGAATTATGGAGTATGACAAGATTTAAAGCAGAACAATCATATTACCAAAATAACTATAACATAATTATTTATGAAAGAGAATGTGATACAGAAACAGAAGAAGGTTGTGAAGATGGAATATTTTATGGCTATAGAATAGCTGAATTAAACAACGCTAAGTCAAAAGCTAATTTAGCTTTTGGTGTTGCAGAAAACAGGACAACTGTAAATACTAGTTTAGACACTAGTAGGTATACAGATAGGCAAACAGATAGTGAATTGTCTTATGCAATAACAGAAGCTAGTACTCTTACAACAACTTCTAGTAAAAAATATTTACAAGTTTGTTATAATGCAACTGACGTTGAAAACTTTCAAAATGCACAAACAGTGGTAAAAGTAGGAACTGTTGCATTTAACAATGTGGATTTATATGGTAGTATTCCAAAAGAGTATAAAATAATTTCAGAATATGAAATAGAAGATGGTACATGGCAACAATCAAAAGACGCAAATGGAAATAGAAAGACTATAAGTGTAGCTATAAAAGTCGGAGAGACATATACGTATAAATATCAATGGAAGGACAAGCTTGAATTAGAAGAAGGTGTTTCTAGATATTATACAGCTCAAGATGTTGCTACTTATTTAGAAACTGGAGAAATACATGCCAATGTGGACGAAGAGATATCTGCTACTAGTATTCTAGGAAAAGATTATAGTTATTATAAATCACTTGAAAATGATGAGGATTTAACAATTTTAGACATAATGAACGCAGCTCCAGAAGTAAAAGTTACAAAAAAAGATGGTACTTCTGAAACTGAAAAAGTATATCTAGATTATTTAGACGAATCCGAAGCTTATTCAGATTATGTTGGTTTTGCTAAATCTAAGTTAAGTCAGTCATTTAGTATAATGTATAAGTATTTAGCAGAGAAAAATATAGATTATGGAATAGAGTTAATAGATGCTACATCTGCATATATTTCTATTGACGTTTCTGGCGTTATTGGTACAAACTTTATATGGCCATTAGACCCTACAAAATCTGCGAGTATTACAAGTTGTACAGGTTCAAGAATATTAAATGGTGCACAAGATACTCATAGAGGTGTAGACATTGGGGCCGCAGACGGAACACCAATATATGCAGCCCAAGCCGGTACTGTTAGAGTGGCTGCCAACGGTGCAGCTGGACT
This sequence comes from Clostridia bacterium, assembly GCA_017549425.1. Taxonomy (GTDB): domain Bacteria; phylum Bacillota; class Clostridia; order TANB77; family CAG-465; genus UMGS1649. The sequence goes on from JAFYUV010000018.1 coordinate 88,934, forward strand.
TGACTGGTCTTATGGTTATCATGTACAAATAAAACATACAGATATTGACCCTAATAATGACTATTACACTGTATATGCACATATGAACTCAATGCCGGTTGTAAAAGCTGGACAAGAGGTTGATGTAGGAACTCTTATTGGTTATGTGGGAAATACAGGTAATTCATATGGAGCACACTTGCACTTTGAAGTATACCAAACAGAAAAAGGCGGAGGTTGGACCTGGTCTCAAGATAAATTGTTAGAGCCTTTGTTATACATTCAACAAAGTACAATCCCTGATTTTGTAATGGCAGATACTTCTCTTCCTTCTAACTGTGGAGATATGACTCCTGGTATGTTTGGAATACTTAGTCAAACAGGCGGAGGTTCAAATCCAAACGCTGGAAATGATGAATCCGTTTCAGGAGCTGTTTCAGATGAAACAGATGTTGATGTGGGTGATTCAGGTGTTGGATATATAGCGGTGGATACATATGGTTTAAATTCTATGACTCAAAAAAATAGCAGAATTAAACAAATGACAGATTTAGAAATTCTCTCTAGAATGATTTATGGAGAACAAGGGCTAAATTCTGAAGAATCAAGAGTTTTAGTTGGGCTTACTATTTTAAATAGAGCTAAACAATATGGAAGTATATATGCTGTTACAGTTTCTACTTATACAGGTAGTCAATCTGGAAATAAATTTTATAACTATAACTGTGTAGGAAATCTTAATAACGGATTTTGGAAAGATATACCACAAGAAGTTGTTAATTCAGCAAAAAAAGCTTATGCCGCATTTGAAGCGGGAACATATATAGTTGATGGAAAAGAATGTATAGATGTATATATGTTTAAAGCAAAAAATGAAAATAATTTCGATTACAAGTGGTATAATGCAACTTTACAAGTAGTATTAAGGAATTATCATGTAGGAAAGGATTATACAGGATTTTATATTTATCCAATAAATTAAAAATAATAAAACCGCAGAAAAATTATTCCTGCGGTTTTTGTTATTATTTAGACATTAAGCGGTAGAGACCAAGTAATATACCAATAATAACAAGAATGAGTGCGGGCCAAAATAGGATTTTGGCAGCTCCCCAAAGTAGTAAAAAGAAAATTTTAACACCTTGAAGTAGTAAGTTTAAAAGTGCACCAATAATATACATATTGTTCTCCTTCATTTTTAATACAAAAGTATATATAGTAAATGTGTCAAACGACACAATAGATAGAATTTAATAACTAAATTATACCATAATTTATGTAAATAATCAAATTAATACTTGCTTAAGCTTTTTGTCTTTGATATAATACACATGTGTATGAGTTAATACTAAGAGAGAGGAAAAATTAATGGAAAAGAAACAAAGAAAAACAAATGTTAAGAAGAAATTTTCAATTGAAGATTTAAAAGAGGCATGGAATAAAAAACAAGTTTTTGATATCTATGTTGAAGATGTAGATGGAGAGTTCAATTTACACTGTGTTTTTGCGGATGGAATACACGGAATAATGCCAAGAGAAGAAGTTTCTTCTGTTGTGGAAGATGATGGATTAGTGTCTTCTGAATTGTGTTTAAAAAGAAAAGGGAAAATAATGCAAGCTTGTATAAAAGATATGAGTCTTGTAGAAGATAAAATAGATAAAGTAATTTTATCTAAAAAAGATTTAGAATTAAAAGTTAGACGTTGGATGTACATGAACTTAAAAGCGGGTATGAAGTTAAGAGGTGTAGTTCGCGGAATGACAGATTATGCAGCTTTTGTTGATGTTGGCGGTGGAGTTACTGGGTTTCTAAAAATTGAAGAAATATCTACAGTTAGAGTTCAAAAAGTTTCTGACAAATTAAAACTTGGTCAAAGAGTAGAATGTGTGGTAAAAAAATATGATAGGGATACTGGAAGAATAGAATTGTCACTAAAAGATGCTCAGCCTAAGTTTGAACTTCGCGTTAAAAACTTAAAAGAGGGAGCTATTGTAGAAGGAATTGTTAGAGTTAGAAATAGGAATGGATTATTAGTAGAACTTAAAAATGATATTTTAGCTTTAGCAGATCATGTAAGCGGAATAGAAATAGGTCAAAAAGTAATTGTACATGTAAAGAAAATACAATTAGAAAAAGAAAAAATAAAAGTAGAGATTATAGGATAATCTGATAAAGTCAAAAAAAGTCTGCTTAGACTTTTAGAATAAATTATTAAAATTTTAATAAGGAGGAAAATTTAATGGTAAATGATACAGAAGTAAAAACAAAAGTATCTCCATTTGCAGTTCGCGAAGGAGAAATAAAAGTATTTGATGGTAAGGAAGGATATGCATCTATAAATCAAGTGGTATTTAAGATGGATATGGGATATATTGGTGAGAACCATATAATGGCGCTAGAGATAGTAAACGAATTTGGATTTGTTACATCTCGTCAAGTTACTCAAGTTTTAGAATTTAGAGGTAAATTAGAAGATATAGAACCTGAAAAAAGACAAGATAGAGTTTCTAAATGGTTAGAAGATTTAACAAAATCTAAAGTATTAACAAGATATGCTTTTCAAAGTGAATCAGGAAAGAGTTCATATAGAGTATATTCTTTAGAGAAGATAGCTACATATATTTTAAAACAAAGAAATATAGTTACTACTTGGCAACCTACAGACAATACAAAACCTGCTTATGCATTAAAAAGAAAATTAGCAGGTAACCAAATAGTTATTGCATATATGACAAAAGTAGCAGCGTTTAAAGAAGCAAATCCAAACATATTAATGTTTTCTAAAAAATATAATGTGAAATTTAAACCTACTGGTGGAACAGTAAAATTAGATGGAGAAAGTGAAGATATAGATTTTGTATTTGAAGTTGTTAGAAGAAATGAAGATTGGCAAAATATGCTTGCTGAAAAATTACAATTATATGCAGATTTCTATGAAAATTTTGCCAAAAATGATGCTGGATTTTATAAAGCTCCACAATTAGTTTTCGTTGGAGAAGATGTTGCGCATAATGCAGAAATATTTAAAATAGCAAAGAAAATAGGGTTTGTATTAAAAGATGAAGAGATGTATTTTACAACAGATATTGAACAATTAGAAGATTCATTAGAACAAACAATTAGCGTATTCCAATATGATAAAGAAAACAATAAATACAAATTAATGGAGAAAAAATTAGATTTATTAAAACCAGGAGAAAACAATTCTAATAAAACAAAACTAAAAAAACAAACATATAGCCCAAATGTTATTGTAGAATAAAATAATAAGGTGGAAAATATGAAAAAGAGCATGCTAAGATTTGGTTTAAGTTATTACATGAAGGCGGAGTGCCAGACACAATAACAAACTTAAAAGATGCTGCTGGAGAAAATTATGAATGGACAGATATGTATGCTGAATTTGCAAAAACAGCAAAAGAAGAAGGATTTACAAAAATAGCATATTTATTTGAAGCAGTTGCTAAAATTGAAAAAGAGCATGAAGAAAGATATCTAAAATTATTAGAAAATGTAGAAGAAGGATTAGTGTTCTCTAAAGATGGAGATAGAATATGGAAATGTAGAAATTGTGGCCATATTCACATTGGTCAAAAAGCTCCAGAAGTATGTCCAGTATGTGATCATCCAAAAGCATACTTTGAAATAAAAGCTGAAAATTATTAAAATATATAAAAAAGTTCACAAAAAAGTGAACTTTTTTAGTTATTAGGATAGAAAAAGATTAGTTTTTATGTTAGTATATAATTATATCAGGTAATGGGGGATACTATGAAGAATAAGATATTTATAGCGTTAAGTTTAATAATTGTCTTTTGTGTTAATATGGGTAATATAATGGGGGCAGAGGAAGAATATTATGAGGCAAATTTAATACCAGGAAAAGGAATATATGTTGTAAATGGTGATTATTATAATTCGCTTGTGTTTATTAAGTTATTTGGTGATGTAGCTGAAGATGTAGATGATGTGAATTATAAAATATCTAAGAGTAAATATGAAGAAATATTAAAAGATAAAATTTATTTAACTATATATAAAAGTAGTTCAGGAGATTCATATAGAGTAACTTATCAAGGCAAGAGTATTACATTTACAAGAGAGTATTTAACTTCATATATGGATTCATATATAAAAAATAATAAAATATTGCTTGACAACTTTAAAAGAATAATAGGAGCTAAATACGTTAATAAGTTGTTAGATTTGGAAAAAGAAATAGATAATTATATAAAAGACCAAAATTTAACAGATAGTAGTTCGGGGGGACCTGAATTTAAAAGAATGTTAACATTATGTCAAGGAATGTGGTATAATATTGACCAATGGAAAGATATAAAAACGTTAATAGCAACTGAAGAAATATACTATTGGAATAAACCGAAAAATGATAATGAGTGGCAAGAAATACAAAAACAAGTGAGTAATGTAGTTAGAAGAACTAAATATTTAGGCCTTATAGAGCAAATAAAAGAAATTTATGAACAATATAATGAAATGAAAGAATTTGTAGATAATGTTAAACCGATAACTAATTCTAATACTGAAGTAGGTAATGGTAATAATTCGAATTCATCATCAGCTAAACCTATTTGCGATGACGGATGGTGGACATGCGCATTTAATTTTATGGAGGAAGGTAAAAAACCAGGAAATAATTTATCTGGAGCATTAGGTGGAGTAACAACAGCAATAGAAGGAATAGGCGATATGATATTCGATATAGGTAATATGATATTTATAATTGTAATATCTATGCTAGGTGTAAAATATATCTGGGGAGGAGCTAATTCTAAATTTGAGATTAAGAACAGCTTAATAACAGTGATAGTAGCCGCAATAGTATTTTATGGATGGAATTCAGTTACACAGATATTACGAATAGAAGAACTCTTAACAGGACCTGATGGTTCAGATTATCATGGACTTGCGTATACAGTGTACAATACAATATTATACATAGTAAATGTATTGTCTGTTGGTGGTATCATATATATTGGAATAAAATATATGATGGCAGGAGCAGATGGAAAAGCAGAAATGAAAGTAAAATTAGTACCGGTAATAATGGGAATAATTATGGTGTATGGAAC
>JAFYUV010000019.1 GCA_017549425.1 Clostridia bacterium
ATTATACATAGTAAATGTATTGTCTGTTGGTGGTATCATATATATTGGAATAAAATATATGATGGCAGGAGCAGATGGAAAAGCAGAAATGAAAGTAAAATTAGTACCGGTAATAATGGGAATAATTATGGTGTATGGAACGTTAAATTTAATTAATTTTATTTTGAAAATTGCGGGAGTGTAGAAGAAAAAAGATGTGGGAGACCACATCTTTTTTATGTTTTAAAATAAATCTAAATATAAACGAGTTATACTTGCGATACATAAAATAATCAATTAATATAACCACAGGATAAAATAGCTTTGACTTTGACATAATACTTAATTTATGATATACTAAGTTATATTTTAGGAGATAGAAATGAGAATTATAACAGGGAAATTCAGAGGAAGAAAATTAGTAGTGCCAAAACAAGATAATCCAGGCATACGACCAACATTAGATAGAGTAAAAGAACCGCTATTTTCAATGCTTCAAGGATATTTTGAAGATGCATATGTATTAGATTTGTTTGCTGGAACAGGTAACTTAGGATTGGAGTCTATTAGTAGAGGCGCGAAATTGGCTATTTTAAATGATTGTTCAAGAGAATCATTGCATTTAATTTCTACTAATGTTGCATTGACACAAGCTGGAAAATATGCTAAAATAACGGGGAAAGAATATGATAAATGTTTAAAAAATCTTTGGAAAGAGGGTTATAAATTTAATGTTATATTCCTAGATCCACCATATGCAACTAATTATGAGAAAAAAGCTTTAGATTTAATTGTAGAGCTAGACTTATTGGATGAAAATGGTGTAATCGTTCTTGAAAGCGACAAAAGAAAAGAAATAGATGAAGAAATAAACGGATTAGAGATGAAAGATAAAAGAACATATGGTAGGGTAACTATTAGGTTGTATAAGTGGAAGGAGTAAGTTTTTTATGGAAATATTTACATTATTAGAAAATTTAGAAGAATTATTAGAGACAGCTGGTAAAGTACCTTTTTCTACAAAGGTTATGATAGATGCAGATGAATTCAAAGAGGTTTTAGAAGAGATTAGAAGAAAATTACCAGATGAATTAAAACAAGCAAAGTGGGTTAAAGAAGAGAGACAAAGAATTTTAATGGATGCACAAAAAGAAGCTGATGATATAGTTAGACAAACAGAAACTAAAATTATATCTTTGGTAGATGATCATGAAATTACAAGACAAGCTTTAGCTCAAAAAGAAGAAATTTTGCAATCTGCAGATAAAGTTGCTCGTGAAATTTCTAATGGAACAAGAGAGTATGCGGACGCTTTACTAGAAAGATTAGAAGAAATATTAAATGAGACGTTAGGTGTAATTCATAATAATAGAAAAGAACTAAAAATGTAATTGACTATTTTTTATGTAAGAGGTTTGAAAACTATGGGGAGAAAAAAAGGAAGTAAAAATAGAAGAAATAAAAAAAATAATAAGACAATTGGTGGAGATTTTTTAGGAGGAATTCTAATTGTCCTTGCTTTTGTCACGTTTGTACTCTTTAAATTTAAAAATGTAGGAGTTATTGGTGACGGGATAAATGAAATTTTTGCAGGGCTTTTAGGTGATATGAGAATCTTTATACCAGTTGTTTTTGCTTTTATTGGAGTAAGAATGATTGTGTCTGCTGAAAAAATAAAAGTAACAGGAGAAATTATAAAAGGATTGGTAGTAGTAATTTTAACTGGAGCAACAGTATATGCATTTAAATATTCTACAAATGATTATTATGCATTGTCTACTGGAGTAATTGAGTTTTTAGAGTGGGGATATACCTCTGGAGTAGATGCTAGCAATATTTCAGGAATACTGGGAGCATTAATTGCAAATGTTATAAACTTAATTGGCGGAATATATGTAGCAAGAATAATTTTAGTATCAGCAACATTACTGTTTACACTGTATTTTATACATTTAGGCTTTATGGAATTTATATCAATAATATATAATGGGGTAGTTGCAGTTATAGAGTTTATAGCTAATGCTTTTGTTACAGTATTTAGTAAAGACGAAGAAAAAGAAAATCAAAGAGAAGAAAAGAAAAAAGCTAAATTGGAGGAAAAAAGGCAAGAAAGAGAACAACAATTATTAAAAGAAAAAGAAGCTCGTTTAGCAAGTTTAGGCACAAGGAACTATGCTGAGAATATAAAAAATGACGAGGATGATCAATTAAGAATTAATTTAAATACTCCAGCAGAGGAGAAAACTCAAAATGAAAAATTTGATGCATTCTTCAAAAAACAAAGAGAAACAAATGAAGAAAAGAATGTAAAAGAGGTATTGCAGTTAGAGCATAGTACGCATGAAAACGAAACATTAAACTATACATTCCCACCACTTAGTCTTCTTGCCGAACCTAAAGCAGGAGCTAAGGGAATGAGTAAGAAAGCTGTTGATGCAGTTGCAGATAAGTTAGAAAAAACGTTGGCGAGTTTTGGCGTGGAGGCGAAAGTTACTCATATTACAAAAGGCCCTACTGTAATGTGTTATGAACTAACACCAGCAGCGGGAGTAAAGGTAAGTAAAATAGTTAACCTAGCAGACGACATAGCCTTAAATTTAGCGGCTAAGTCTATAAGAATTGAAGCACCAATTCCAGGAAAAGGTACAGTTGGTATTGAAGTACCAAATGAAACTAAAGAAGCGGTTTCAATACGTGAAGTAATTGCTTCAGATAAGTTTGTTAATTGTGAGTCAAAACTTGCTTTTGCACTAGGAAAAGATACAGCAGGAGATATAGCAATTGGAGATATAGCAAAAATGCCTCACGTACTAGTTGCAGGTGCTACTGGTTCTGGTAAGAGTGTATGTATTAATGCTATGCTTATATCTATATTATACAAAGCTAAACCTAGTGAAGTTAAACTTATATTGATAGATCCTAAAATGGTTGAAATGTCCGCATATAACGGAATTCCACATTTGTTAATTCCAGTTGTAACAGATCCTAAAAAAGCCGCAGGGGCTCTCAATTGGGCTGTAACAGAAATGGTAGATAGATATACAAAGTTCGCTGCAAAGGGTGTTAAGGATATAAAGGGATATAACAAGGTAATGGAAAAAGAGGATGAGGGTAAAAAATTACCTCAAATTGTTATTGTTATAGATGAATTATCTGACCTTATGATGGCTGCGCCAAATGATGTTGAAGATGCAATATGTCGTTTAGCGCAAATGGCCAGAGCAGCGGGTATGTATTTGGTTATTGCAACGCAAAGACCATCAGTTGATGTAATTACAGGTGTTATTAAGGCCAATATTCCATCTAGAATTGCATTTACAGTATCTTCACAAATAGACTCTAGAACTATATTAGATATGTCTGGAGCGGAAAAACTTTTAGGTAAAGGAGATATGTTGTATTATCCTACTGGTGAAATAAAACCACTTAGAATGCAAGGAGCTTTTGTTTCTGAAAAAGAAGTAGAAGATATAGTAACATATATAAAGGGAAATTGTAACGCTAAGTATAGCGAAGATATAATAAATAAAATTGAAAATCAAGGAAAAACAGCAGATGTAAATGACGGCGAAATCGAAGAAGAGGTTGATTCACTACTTGATGCTGCAATAGATTTGGTTGTAGATATGGGAACTGCGTCAGCATCAATGCTACAAAGAAGATTCAAAATAGGATATTCAAGAGCTGGTAGAATGATTGACCAAATGGAAGCTAGAGGAATTGTTTCTGGTTCTGCTGGAAGCAAACCTAGACAAGTACTTGTAAGTAAAGAAGAATGGCAACAAGTAAAATTTGGTACACCTCAAGTTGTAGAAGAAAACGTTTCTCTAAGGTCTGCTGATGAAATACCGTCTATGAATAGTAGTTTCCAAATACAAAATGAACAAAAACCACAAGAGCAAGCGTCTAGTGTTTATGATACAATGCTTATGGAAAGATTAAAGAGAAACATTGCTATGGACTCAATGTTTTATGATGAAGATGAAAATAGTCCAAATAATACATAAGGAAAGTGAATATAAATGGGATTGTTTGATAGATTTAAAAAGAATAAAAGCGAACATAGTCAAGTATATGAGCAACAAAAAATGCCTTTATCTTTACAATATTCAGATGGAACACGAGCTGAAGTAAACTTTATGGGGTTAACTGAAGTAGATGTGAATGAAGTAAAAAAACAATTACATCAGGTAAATGTTGTATATATAAGCTCTGATGGTAAATTTATATCAAAGCCTTATTTGCTAGAACCAATACCATATAGAAATGAAAAAGGTGAAATTGTGGATGGTACAGAAATGTATTATAAACAAATGGGAGCCTTGCCTCAACAAGGTGAAGATAAGAGTAGATATAACGCAGTAAAAGGTTTTTTTAAACAACAATTTTGTGAAGTTTTAGAAAGTAATTATATAGGCAATCTAGCTCAAATGGAAAATGGAGAATATCGTAGAAATTATGATAATCAATTCAAGTCTGCATATGATGCTATATACAAACAAGAGCAAAATAGAAAAGCTATGGAAAAATATAATGATAATATGGAAAGAGAAGCTCAAATGGAACGTTATAGAAATGAAAAATTAGAAGAAGGATTTAGACAACAATTACAAGGTCAAATTATTTCGCCGGAATATGACGTATACAACCCAAAAAGTGGTGATGAAGGTATATTAACACCACAACAAAAAGAAGATTATTATCAAAATAGATAGTATTAACAAAGGAGAAATGTTTTTATGAGAATTACATTTTTAGGGGCTGCTAAGGGTGTTACAGGTTCTTGCCACATGATTGAAGCATGTGGTAAGACATTTTTAATAGATTGTGGATTGTTTCAAGGCACTATGGAAGAACAGATGAAAAACTATGATTCTTTTGATTTTAATGTTCAAGACATAGACTTTGTAATTTTATCTCATGCGCATATTGATCATAGTGGAAAAATTCCAAAATTATATAAAGAAGGTTATAGAGGTAAAGTTTATGCTACAAGAGCAACAGAAGAACTATGTTCTGTAATGTTGCCAGATTCTGGGCATATACAAGAAAAAGAAATAGAGTGGGTAAATAGGAAACGTTTACGTGCTGGTAAAAAGGTGTTACCTCCTATGTATACAGTACAAGATGCAATAGACTCTTGTTCTCTTTTTGAAACTGTGGATTATGGTCAATACGTTGTTGTAACTGACAACTTAATGTTTAGACTGATAGATGCTGGGCACATGTTGGGATCTGCTATTATAGAAATATGGGTAACAGAGGAGGGTAAAACTGAAAAATTAGTATATAGTGGAGATTTAGGAAATATAGAAAACCCTATAATTTGCGATCCAGCTCCTGTAGATGAAGCAGATTACTTAATTATGGAATCTACCTATGGAGATAGATTACATCCAGATGTACAAGATGAATCGGTTAAGTTTATAGAGACAATTGTAAATACAATAAAAGCTGGAGGAAATGTTATTATACCTTCTTTTGCCGTGGGAAGAACACAAGAGTTGTTATTTAGATTAAATCAATACGTTGAAGGTGTAAAAGGACCTGAATATAAGGAGTTCTTGAAAAATATTCCTGTAGTAGTAGATAGCCCATTAGCTAAAAATGCTACTGAAATATTTAGAGATAATTTTGAATGTTATAACGAAAATGCTTTGGGATATCTTTTAAATGGAGATAACCCAATAGATTTTAGAACTCTAGAATTTACATCATCTGCTGCAGAATCTCAAGCTTTAAATACTGATATGACTCCGAAGATTATAATATCAGCAAGCGGAATGTGTGAAGCAGGAAGAATAAAACATCATTTAAAGCATAATTTATGGAGACCAGAGTGCACGGTGTTGTTTGTTGGATACCAGGCAGTGGGAACATTAGGTAGACGTCTTTTAGAAGGTGAAAAAGTAGTAAAAATATTCTCAGAAGAAATTGGAGTAAATGCGAATATTGTTCATCTGAATGCATTTTCAGGTCACGCTGACCAAGCTAAACTTGTAAAATGGGTACAAGATATACAGAAGAAGCCTAAGAAAATATTCCTAGTACATGGCGAAGAAGAAGTTCAAAATGTTTTAGCTAGCGTATTAGAAAGTGGTTTAGGAATAGAAACTATAATGCCAAGTAGATCTCAAAGTTATGTTATAGGTAAATACGATACTTCAAAAAGGCCTGGACTTGTAAATAGTTCAAATTTAAAATTAGACTTATATGAACAACTTACTTATTTAAAGAAAGATTTTGAGAGTATGCTTACAAACGTTAAATATGATATTAAAAGTAATGTCTCTTCTGATGAATTACTTGAAATTTCTGGAGAAGTAGAAAAACTAAGAGAACATATAGGAAGAATAAGAAACAAGGCGTAAAAAAGAGAAAATAATATTTTCTCTTTTTTATATGCCTAATTACTAGTAAAAAACGATATTATGTAGTATAATTATGTAGTATATATATTAAAGAGGGATAAAAATGAAAAAAGATAAAAAGAGAATACTTACAGGAGATAGACCAACAGGAAAATTACATATAGGTCATTATTTTGGTTCGCTTGAAAATAGAGTTAAATTACAAGATGAATATGAAACGTTTATACTTGTTGCTGATGTTCAGGCGTTAACAGATAATTTTAATAATCCAGAAAAAGTAAGAGAAAATATATTAGAAACAACTATAGATAATTTGTCTGCTGGTTTAGACCCAGATAAATGTACTTTTGTTGTTCAATCTATGGTACCAGAGATTGCGGAATTAACAGTATTTTATTCTAATTTGGTTACTGTATCTAGATTACAAAGGAATCCAACTATAAAAACAGAGATAGCGCAGAAAAAAGAGCTGTTTGGTAACAGTGGCGAAAGTGTTACTTATGGCTTTTTGGGGTATCCAGTAAGTCAAGCGGCAGATATTACTGCTTTTGATGCTGATGTTGTTCCGGTTGGAGAAGACCAATTGCCATTAATTGAACAAACAAGAGAAATTGTTCGTAAATTTAGTTCGTTATACGGAGAAGATGTTCTTACAGAACCACAAGCAATACTTAGTAAAAATACTAGAATAAAAGGATTAGATGGCGGAACTAAAATGGGGAAAAGTCTTGGAAATGCAATATATTTAGCAGATACAGATGAAGATATTTCAAAGAAGGTAATGAATGCTGTAACAGATGCGAGTAAAATAAAAAAGGACGACCCAGCAAACCCAGAAGTTTGTATGGTTGCATATTACCATAAGTTATTTAGCAAAGACAATTTGGACACAATATTTGAAGAGTGTAGAAATGGAAGTAGAGGTTGTGTTAACTGTAAGAAAGAGCTAATAAAGAATATAATAAATAAGCTAGAACCAATAAGAGAAAAAAGAAGATATTATGAACAACATAAAGATGAAGTTCAAAAAATATTAGAAGAAGGAACTAAAAAGGCTAGAAAAATTACAAAAGAGACTTTAAAAAATGTGAAAAAAGCAATGAAAATAGATTATTTCGAAGAATAGGAGAGAAATATGTTTGTAGACAACGTAAAAATATATGTAAAAGCTGGGAATGGTGGTGATGGTGCTATCACTTTCCATAGAGAAAAATATATAGATAATGGTGGACCTGATGGAGGAGATGGCGGCCATGGTGGAAGTATATTTTTTAGAGTTAGCACTGCAGTAAATACGTTATTAGAATTTAGATATAAAAAGAAGATAATAGCTGGAAATGGTCAAAATGGAATGGGTAAAAATTGTACCGGAAAGAGTGCAGAAGATATCTACATTGAAGTCCCTCAAGGTACTGTAGTAACAGACGCAAAAACAGGAAGACTAGTGGTAGACTTATCTGAGAAAGATCAAGTATTTATGATTGCAAAAGGTGGCCGTGGAGGACAGGGAAATCAACATTTTGCGACTTCAACAAGACAAGCTCCAAGATTTGCCAGAATGGGAGAAGAAGGAGAAGAAAAAGAGCTTAAATTAGAGTTAAAGCTTATTGCAGACGTTGGATTAATAGGTTTCCCTAATGTTGGTAAATCTACTATAATTTCTTCAGTTTCTGAAGCAAAGCCTAAAATAGCTAATTACCATTTTACTACATTAGAGCCAATGCTCGGAGTAGTGAAGACAAAAGCTGGAACTAGTTTTGTAATGGCAGATATTCCTGGGATAATAGAAGGAGCTAGTGAAGGTGTCGGTCTTGGAATAGAATTCTTAAGACATGTAGAAAGAACAAAATTATTATTACATGTTATTGATGCAAGTGGTTTAGAGGGAAGAAATCCAGTTGAAGATTATAACATCATTAATAATGAATTAAAGAAATTTAGTGAACGTTTAGCAAATAAAAAGCAGATAATAGTTGCAAATAAAGTTGATGTTATTCAAGATATATCTCTTTTAGAAGAACTAAAAGAAATGTGTAAGAGTGAAAATTTAGAGTTGTTTGAAATATCTGCAGTTTCAAGACAAGGCTTAGAAGAACTCGTAGATAGAGTATATAACGTATTACAAGAAATAGAAGATGAAGGCGTTGTAATTGAAGAAAATAGCTATGAAGAAATTACTCTAGAAACAGAAGAATTAGATAATGAATTCTATATAGAAAAGGTTGGAAATGAATTCTTTGTTACAGGTAAACCTATAGAAAGATTAATGAGAAAAGTAAATATTGCAAATTATGAATCGCTTCAATATATGCAAAGAGTTTTAAAAAGTATGGGGGTAATGAAGAAGCTTGAACAAAGTGGAATTATGACTGGAGATACAGTAGATATTCTTGGATATAAATTGGAGTATGAGGAATAAAAGTTTTTGGTCAAGCATACAACTTAATATAGGAGTTGAATAAGATATGGAGTATTTAATTTTTGCCGGAGCAATTTTAGGGGTTTTAGTTATTTTAAAATTATTAGCATGGCCTATAAAAAAAATACTTAAAGTAGTTTTAAATGTAGTTATTGGGATTGTTTTGTTATATCTTTTCAATATGTTTGGAGCAAGCGTTTTAGGTTTTATAATTCCAATAAATTGGATAACAGCACTAATAGTAGGTGTTCTTGGAATACCAGGCTTTATATGCCTTTTAATATATTTTATGATATTTAATTAAAGCTTAAGTTTATCTTAGGCTTTTTTTATAAATACACTTGTCAAATGTTGTCGATTATGGTATTATAACCATGAAATATGTGAAAGGAGTGTTTTTTATGAATAAAAAAGTTACAGGAATTATTGCTTATTGTACTTGGATTGGATTTTTGGTTGCCTTATTTGCAGGAGATAAAGAGGGAGCTAAATTTCACTTAAATCAAGCTTTAGTAATAATGTTATTCTCTTTATTATCTGTAATACCTTGTGTTGGTTGGATTTGGGGAATATTCATGTTAGTTTGCTGGTTTATTGGTTTCATAGCAGCTATTAATGAAGAAGAAAAAACTGTTCCAGTGATTGGTAAAATTAAACTAATAAAGTAGGAGATTAAAGAAGAGATGTGATCTCTTCTTTATTTGTATTGAATTAAGGATTATTTTATGGATAAGGAAAATAAAAAAATTAATTATTTGTTTTACGGGATATTATTAACAGCATTACTTTTAATAGCTATATATATATTATTTGGTGGTACTATACCAAGACCTCGTTGTTATATTTATAGTGAATTTGGGATATATTGTCCGGGGTGTGGTTGTACAAGAGCTTTTAAATCAATGCTTAGAGGAGAATTTATACAATCATTAATATTTAATCCTACAGTAATGTATTATACTGTTATAATATTTATATATATGCTATGTTCTGTATTAGATAAAGTTTTGAAAAAAAATATATCTTCAAAAATACATATAAAACTACTATTTTATATAGGAGTGGCTATTTTTATATGTACGTGGATTATAAAAAATATAATTTTATTTTTGTAATTTATATAATAAAAGAGGGAAAATATGAAAAATATAATTTTATTTTTACAAACAAAAATGGAAAAGCCTATAGCTTTTGGGTGGTTTCATATTCTGTGTCTAAGTTTAATGGCTGTTTTGATTTTTATTTTGCATAAGAAGAAAAGATATAATGAAAAGCAATTAAAAATAATATTAGCTGTATATGGAATAGTAGCCCTGATTTTAGAAATTTTAAAACAATTGATTTGGACATATAACTATGATTTTGAAACAACCAAAGTTACTTGGGATTATAATTGGTATGCATTTCCTTTTCAGTTATGCACTACCCCTATTTTTGTATGTATAATTTGTTTGTTTTTAAAAAAATGTAAAATTAGGAATTATTTGTTGTCATATATTTCTTATATAACAATTATAGGGAGTATAACTACAATGATATTACCAGATAGTTGTTTTACAAACGATATTTTAGTTAACATACATACGATGTGGTTACATTTAGGAAGTTTTGTTGTTTCAGTATATTTGCTTATGAGTGGAGAAGTTGAATTAAAAATAAAATCGTTAATAAGAGGCTTTTGTATATTTCTAATATTTGTAGTAATTGCATTAAGTTTAAATGTTAGTGTATATAATAGTGGAATACTAAACGGAGAAACATTTAATATGTTTTATATAAGTCCTTATTTTACAACTGAATTACCAGTATTTAATGTTGTTCAAGAAAATGTTTGCTACATATTGTACTTAATCATATATATTTTAGCATTATTGTTAGGTGGAATTATAGTGTTATCAGTAGCTTATTTAATAAAATTAATATTAAAAAAAGTAAAATTAGACGGAGGAAAATAAAGTGGGAATAGTAATAATAATAATAATAATTTTTGCTTTTTGTATGAAAAAGTTTAAATGTGACTTAAAAGGGTTTGAGTTGCTTGGGTTTTGGGCAATACATTATATTTGCAATGAGTTTGATATTGTGGGAATTCCAACATTTTTATTGTGTTTATTTTATGTTATAAGATTAATAATTACAAAAAAATATATTAGGTGGTATTTAATTGTTATACAAGCGGTTTGTTCTATTTTAGCGTTGATACATCTAGGTAATTATGAGGATAAGGTGTGTCACGGAATGTGTTTTGGAGCACTTGCAAATTTCTTAATATATTTAGTGATTATAGGGCATATGATAATTATTAATGTAATTACTTTAATAATTAGATTGAAAAGAAAAAATAAAGAAGAAACTATAAAAGAAAGAAAAACTTTATCAAAAGAAAAAACTAGATTATATAAAGTTTTTGTTGTATTTTCTATTATAATATTGATAGGATTATTTCCATTTGTGGGGAGTTTGATGGACAACTTTCCAGATGCTTATCCTGAAAATGAAGCTTCTTCGGGAAATATTACAACTGAAATAGCAAACCAAATAGCTATTTTTGTGTGGCCTATTTTAATTGCTTATATAGTAATGTTTATAATTATGATTATTAAAAAAACTAATTATAGAAGAGTATATTATCCTTTAGCTGTAGTCACTATAGAAATCATTTTGTTAGATCTAAGTATAATTTATAGTGGTTATATGGTAATGTGGTTTGTAGTAATATTGTTTTGGCCTTGCTTAGTTGGTTTGATACTTTCTTGGATAATTGGATATAAGGTAGACAAGCAGGATATTTCTATGACACTTGTTAGTATAATGTGGACTATTATTATAGCACTCGCAATAGTACCTTGTTTTGCATTCGTAACTTTTGATACAGATACTGAAAGTAATACTAATATGAATGATAATATAAACAATGGAAACCAGGAACAAGTACAACAAAATAATGAAAATTATATAAAAACAAGAGAAAATGAAATTAAACAAGAATTTGACAGTTTATTAAATAATAAGTTTGTTAAAGTAAAAGAAATTAAGATTGATACTAATAAAACAAGTATTAGTAATATAACATTATTAATAGTTAGTAATAATCTACCTAGTAGCGAGACGGAGTTTTGTAAAAAAATAATAGAAGAATATTCTAAAATAAAACATTTATTAAATAAATATAATTATGCTTATCAAACAATTCATTTTGAGTTTACGGGGGAAAATCTGTACGCTGCAAAAACGTCTGAACATTACAAAGAAGGTGGGTATATTAGAGATATGGGGAATGTATATCATATATACTTAAATCCAGCTCCTATAGAAATAGTAATATAAAATTAGTTATATATTAGAAAGAAAACGGTATACAAAAATAAACAATAGAAATAATATAAATTTCCATTGTTTATTTTTTTGTGTTAGTTATCAAATAAAGGAATTGAAATATTACTAAGTAAAGTTGGAGCGGGTTGTGGGAATCGAACCCACGGCAAAAGATCGGAAGCCTTTTATTTTACCACTAAACTAAACCCGCATGGAAAAATTTTACCATAGATTAATAAATTTTTCAAGTTATAGAAAAATTTTGTTATTTGTGATAAAATAATCATGGTGAATAAAATGAATAAAGATGTATTAAAAGATTTAACTTATGGAATGTATGTAATTTCAACAAAATATAATGGAAAAGATGTAGGATGTTTTGTTAATACGGTTAGCCAAATAACAGCACAAGATGTTGTTATTTCAGTTAGTGTTAATAAAGAAAATTTTACAAATAAAGCAATAAAGGAAAGTAAAATATTTGCAGTTTCAATATTATCTTGCGACAGTACACCCGATGTAATTGGCAAGTTTGGATTCTTTTCTTCAGAACAAATGGATAAATTTAGTGAATTTAAAACAATAGAAGAACAAGGAATAAAAGTAATAGATGAAAAAATCTGTGGCTATTTAATTTGTGAACTTATACAAGTTGTAGATATAGATACACATGATGTATTTATTGCTAAGGTAAAAAATATGGTAAAAATGGAAGATAAAGGACCAATGACTTACGATTATTACCATACAGTTATAAAAGGGAAGGCACCAAAGAAGGCTCCTACGTATATAGAAGAAATTGTAGATAATAGCATAAAATACAAATGCGAAATATGTGGATACATACATGATGAGTCTAAAGAAAAAATAAAATTTGAGGATTTGCCAGATGATTGGAAATGTCCAATATGTGGAGTGGGAAAAGAAACGTTTACAAAAATATAATTTAATCACCTAGGACAAACTGTGTTACATATAATACAGTATGTCTTAGGTGATTTTATGAAATGGTTAAGATATATAATGCAGGAAATTAATAATATAAAAGAAAAAGACCCTGCTGTTCATTCTGTGTTTGAAATACTACTATATCCTAGCTTTAAAGTGATTATTGTTTATAGGATAGCTCATAAATTATATTTGAAAAAACATTATTTTTTAAGTAGGTATTTGTGCGAAATGGCCAAAAGAAAAACGGGGATAGAAATACATCCAGGAGCAAAGATTGGAAAAGGTTTGTTTATAGACCACGGTTCTGGAGTGGTAATAGGAGAGACTGCAGTCATAGGAGATAATGTTACAATGTACCATGGTTCTACTTTAGGTGGAACTGGAAAAGAAAAAGGTAAAAGACATCCGACAATAGGAGATAATGTTTTAATAGGAAGTGGTGCAAAAATACTAGGAAATATAACTATTGGAGATAATGTGAAAATAGGAGCAAATGCAGTAGTTTTGAAAGATGTTGAAGCGAATTGTACTACAGTAGGTATTCCTGCTAAAGTAGTTAAAAGACAGTAAAGTTAGATATTA
Source organism: Clostridia bacterium (assembly GCA_017549425.1). Taxonomy (GTDB): domain Bacteria; phylum Bacillota; class Clostridia; order TANB77; family CAG-465; genus UMGS1649. The sequence goes on from JAFYUV010000019.1 coordinate 13,618, forward strand.
ACTTACTGTTTTTTTCAGTAATATTAACTATTAGGATTTGTTTGTGATATAATTAAAAAGGTGAAAAAATATAATGATTTGCAAAATGTGTCCACATGAATGTGGGGTAGATAGAAAAACAAAAATAGGAAGGTGTAAAGCGAAAGAAGAAGTTACTCTATCGCTTGTGTCTTTACACCAATTTGAAGAACCTTGTATAAGTGTTGGAAATGGTTCTGGAACTATATTCTTTTCTGGTTGTAATCTAAGTTGTGTATATTGTCAAAATAGTGACATTAGTCAAGATATAAAAGGGAAAATAGTAAGTATAGATAGGTTAGCTAATATATTTATAGAGCAACAACAAAGAGGTGCTCAAAATATTAATTTAGTAACGCCAAGTATATATGTATACCAAATAAAAGAAGCTATAATAAAAGCAAAGAAAAAAGGCTTAACTATTCCTATAATATATAATTCCAGTGGTTATGATAAAGTAGAAACATTGAAGGAGCTGAAAGGTTTAATAGATATATATTTGCCGGATTTTAAGTATGCTTCAGATAAATTAGGAGAGAAATATTCTAAAGTTTCAAACTATTCTACAATTGCTAAAGAGGCAATAAAAGAAATGGTAAGACAAGTAGGTCAAGCTAAAATAGATGAAAATGGGAAGTTATTATCTGGCGTTATAATACGACATATGATATTACCTAATAATATTTTAAATACAAAACAGTGTTTAAAATGGATAAAGGATAACTTTGGAAGTGAGATGCATATAAGTATTATGGCTCAATATTTTCCAACTAATAAAGTAAATGAAAGAGAATACAAAGAGATAAATAGGAAATTGAATGAAGATGAGCTAAACAAAGTAAAAGAATGTATTTGTGAATTGGAATTTGAAAATGGATATATTCAAGAAATAGAAAATGATGAAGAAAAATATGTTCCAAAGTTTAATTGTGAAAATGTTTAGCGAATTTGTCAAAGTTTGTCGCTATTGCTTTTTTCTTAAATTTGTTATATAATAATGACATATTAAAATTAAGAATAACTACAAATGGAGGTATTTTTTGTGAAATTGTTATTTTACATTGCTTGTATTGCAATTGTTGCATGTACGTCTTCTCAGATTTTTAAAGTAGCGATGAATGTGTATTTGTCAAAGCGGATTCCTAAGTTTTATGAGTTCTTTGAAGATGGAAATTTTCCATCAAGTCATTCTTCGTTTACGTCGGCAATGACAGCAACTATATGGCTATATGTATATAACATGAGAGGAACAGAGAATATTGATGTATATATATGGATTGCTGTTGCTATAACAGTTCATACAGCGGTGGTAATACGGGATGCTTTAGGAGTAAGATTTACAGTTCAAAGGCTAAGTGATATTATGCTTAAAATGCTCGAGTATGGCTCATTGAATGATGAAAAAAATATTGATAGGTTAGCTCAAACGTTGAAGAAAAAGTCTGGCCACAAACCTCATGAGGTTTTGGGAGGAATATGCTGGGGTGTAATAGTTGCTCTTATTGGAAATATTATATACACAGGAAACTATATGTATTTGTATATAATGGTTCCTTTGATGGTATTGTTTATAATATTTGCATCTGTATATTTGAAAAAGAAGAAAAACAGCAAAAAAGTAAAGTAAAGAAAACCGACATAATCTTAAAAGATTGTGTCGGTTTTTATTTATTAATTATTATCTTCTGAAGTCCCTGTATCTATTTCTATTTCAAAATCATCTGTTAAATCGAATTGTTTTATAGTTTCGTTTTGTACATTTTCAACTATAGGATTTGGATTACGTATTTCTTTAGTTTTTGTATCAATTGTCGTATTAAATATGTAGTCATCGTTATCATCTAGAATAGAATTTTCATTAACTGGAACAGCAGAGTCTGTAGAACTAGTTGGTTTATTTATCATAAACTTTTCAAAATCGTACATATAAGCTGCATGTTTTTGTTTATATTTATCTTCTAGGAAGCTAACTTTACCTTCACCAAATACTGAATTTCCGTTAAGAGCTTTTGTTTTATAATATATAGCTCCAAATCCATGCTCAGAAATTTTATGAGTTTTAAATCTTTCTTTATCTTTAACAGCAATAGATTTTTTAGCTTTCATATCTCCAGTAGAAGCATCGAAAGAAGAAGAAACATCGACTTTCTTTGCTAAACCAAATGCTTTATTCCAGTATTCACTATCTTCAGGAACTGTATCGCCAAATACAACTTGTGTTTTTGTATTTGCTAAAACAACTTGTCTATAATATTCTAAGCCTTTATGTTTTTCAAGTTGAGATAAGTTTTGTATTGCAATTGTTGTTCCACATCTATATTTTCTGAATAATGTAAATATAACTTCCATGTCTTTATTTATATATTCTGGGAACTCATCTATATATAAGAAGTGAGGAACACGAGAATCTTCGATTCCAGGTCTTCTTAATACTGAGTCTTGGAATTGTAATATAAAGAACATTCCAAATGCTTTTGAGTTAATAACACCAAGGTCACCTTTTCTAGAGCAAGCTGTTATTATTGAACCGTTTTTTAAAGCTGCATCAAAGTCTATTACATTAGTTTTTCCACAAAGAGCTTTTTTAATACCAGGATGTCTAATTAAGTTGTTAAGTTGAGTAATGGCTCCATATAAGAATTTCTCTGTATCTTTTCTACCGCTTCCACGAGTGCCGGGTATTTCAAAGCCATTAATGTTTAAGCTTGGTTTGTAGAAGTTCTTTTCAAAGTAATTTATAAGTAATCTATATTTTTCTGCAAGTTCAGGTATTTTTTTCAAATCTTCAGTCATTTCTTCAACTTTATCAAAATTATATAAAAGTTCAAGTAAGTCTTCTAATGATGGTAGAACACCATTATTTTGTAAAGGATACATTTCTTTTAGCAATATTGCTAAGTTTTGGAAAGCATCTGATGTAACTTGAGAGAAGAATACATCTTGGCTACCGCCTTCACTTTGTTGCATAGATCTTAAAACGTCTGCGATAATTGATGCAACTTTAGCAGGGTCTTTTATAGCAAATGGATTCATACTCATTGTGTTAGGATTCATAGGGTCAACTGTTAATACTTCTATATCAAAATTATGAGCAACTTTTGTAAAGTCGTCGACATATTTACCATCATTTTCAACAACTGTAACTCCTACATTTTTAAATACCATTTCACCAGTTGTATCATCTTTATATAACAACACTTCAGAAAGTGCGTCTGCGAAATCTTTTTCATAACCTTTTTTAGGTTTCAAGTAATTTAAATTAAAGTTTAAGTTTATAAATTCGTTAGTATAAGGCCCTTCAATATAAGCAATTCCTCTTTTTAAAAGAGAATATCCAAGTTTTTTAGAGTATTCACGAATAAAATATTTTTTCTCTAAGTCTCTTGCACTCATTGGAAGTAACATCATTGCGGTTTTACCTGTACCAGTAGCACCTTGCACAAGAGTTGCTTCCATTCTTTTCTTTTCTGCTACAACAACAGGTTTAGAAGAGTCCACATCTATACAAATTACATTATCACACATAAAGTTTCTGTTTTCAGGTTTTTTATTTGAAACTTTTAAACCACAAAATCCATTAATTCCTTTATTGATGTCATCTTCTCTTGGTATTAATAGAAGATAATCAATAATGTGGAACATAGCAACAAATGGACCTACTAAAGTTATAGTTTTTATTGCAGGAGCAAATAATTCATAAAACTCTTTATATACTTTTTCGTAGTTTGGTGCTAACTCTAATAACCACCAGATTGTATTGTTTAAAGTAGTTATAAAGAATATTCCAAATATTGAAGCAAGGGATACAACAGTTATTGAAAACCACTTAACTTTCTTTTCCTTAGATTTCAATAATCCTGAGTTTACTCCATAAGAAAATGCAAGCACAGGGCAAAGCATAGCTAAGGCATATATGAATGGATTAAAAGCTTGTCCAAATCTTCCTTCTCCTAATAAGAACAAAATAAGTGATACACAAACAAATCCAACTATAATTAGAGACAATAAAAAGAATAGCATTGTCATAAATTTATTTTTATTTTTAATTTTGAAAAATTCTAAAATGTTATATAGCAAAAAAATCCCCACTTTCGTATAAATTCTATATAAATATTGTAAATTCTAAACATCTAATATATAATATACTACAGAAAAGGCAAAAGTGCAAGCAAAAATGCATAATAAATAGAGTTTGAGGGATAAAAAATGAAATGTATAATAGGATTAGGAAATATAGGGAATGAATATAACAACACTAGACATAATATGGGGTTTATGTGTTTAGATTATTTTGCCCAAAAAATGAATGTAGAATTTACGAAAAAATTAAAAAAATGTATCTATGCGGAGTGTACTATAAATGGAGAAAAGGTTATAATAGCTAAACCTACTACTTTTATGAATTTAAGTGGAGAAGCAGTCGTTGAACTTATGAATTGGTTTAAATTGCAATTAGAAGATATATGTGTTATTTATGATGATGTTGATTTACCATTTGGAAGCGTAAGATATAGAGAAAAAGGAAGTAGTGGCACACATAATGGAATGAGAAACATATTACAACTTGTAGGAAACCAGAATTTAAAAAGAATAAGAGTAGGTATAGAACAAAGAGATGAAAATTCTAGGATAGAATTGTATGATTTTGTTCTTAGCAAATATTCAAAAAATGATTTAGAAAAAATAGAAAAAGAGATTTGTCCTATAGTAAAAGAAAATATAGATAACTTCTTGACAAAGTAAAATACTTATGTTAAAATATACGAGTAATTCGTATGAATATGGTTTGCAAGTTTAGAGTTATTCTAACACCTAATAGTTTCAGCGATGAAAGCTAGAAGTAAGGAGGAAAAGCGATGTACGCAATAATTGAAGCTTGTGGAAAACAATATAAAGTTCAAGAAGGAGATATTGTTTTCATGGAAAGACTAGAGGCAGAAGAAGGATCTACTGTTACTTTTGATAAAGTATTGTTAATATCTGATGACAAAAAAACAACAGTTGGAGAACCTACAATTAAAAATGCCAAAGTAACAGCAGCTGTAGTAGGACACGGTAAAGGAAAGAAAATCTTAGTATTTAAATATAAAGCTAAGAAGAATGAAAGAAAAGCAAGAGGACATAGATGGTGTTATACTAGAGTTCAAATTGAAAAAATTTCAATGGGAGCTGCAAAAGCAAAAGCAGAAGCAGCTGAAGAAGTAGCAGCAAAATAAATTACTGCAATTAAATGAATTAAAAGGAGTGAAACTAAATGGCACATAAAAAGGGTGGCGGATCTACTAAGAATGGTAGAGACAGTATAGGTAAAAGACTTGGCGCAAAAAGAGCAGATGGACAATATGTTTTAGCTGGAAATATCCTAGTTAGACAAAGAGGTACTAAAATACATCCTGGAATGAATGTAGGCATCGGTTCAGATGATACTTTATTTGCTAAAGAAAGTGGTATATTAAAATTTGAAAGAAAAGGTAGAGCTAAAACAAAAGCTAGCGTATACCCACAACAAGAACAATAATATATGTGAGCATCAATTATTTGGTGCTCTTTTTATATATACTTTATTAATATTGTTATAGCAATTCCAAGTATTAGAAATATAACTGGTAAAAAGACAATAAATAATTCTTTAAAGTTGAAGTGAAATAGGCATGTTATTTTCAATATATCACCTAATATATATTATTCAAAAATACTTAATATATTAGTAAATAAATATGTTAAAAACTAAATAAATCTATTGTATTAAAATGAAATAAATGGTAATATAATATGAGATGAAAAAGCAAATGGGAGGTAAATTATTATGGAAAATTTTGAAGAAAAAAGTGATTTGGGCAAGGGAAAGAAAACTAGGTTAATTATTATTCTTGCTTGCATTACTTTAGCAATACTGGCATTTGTTGTTATTCTTACAGATAATCCAGAAGAACAACAAGGAAATGGTGGAAATAATAATGGTAATAACATTAGTAATTCCCAAAAACCAAATAATGGAGAAGAAAACAAAGAAAAAGAAATGTCTAAAGATGAAGCAGAAGAAATTTTTAATACTTTACCTTTGTTATATAAAGAAGAATTTGCACCATTTTCAGATGATTTTATGCTAACTGCTGCTATGGTGTTGGAAGCAAAAGAACAACAACCAGACTATTCAGCTGAGCATATAGATAGTGTAGTTGAAACGATTTTTGGAGATGGAGTAAAAATAAATAAAGGAAACGTTTCTACAGTAGATTTGTCTAGGTCTTTATACTATTATTATAGTGAGGCTGATGTTTATAGCATAATTCCTGTTGGCTTTGAAAGCAAATATGCAACACATTTGTTAAACAAAGCAACAAGACATGATGAGTATGTTTATGTTTATACTTATGAAATAAATGGAGCGTGGCATCAAGAAGAGGAAGAGTATGTAGTGGTTATAGGTGATAAAAATGGGAATGATATAGTAAGAAGATATAATTCATATGCAGAAATGATAGATTATAATTCTTGGTACGGAGATTATGAAAAAATATTGCCTATATTTAAGTACACCTTAAAAGAATATAAAGGGGACTACATTTTAGAAGGATTAGAGAAAATTAATTATTAGAAAAGGTGATATAAATGTATGGAGTTGCATTAGAAGGTGGAGGAACAAAAGGTGCTTACCACATTGGAGCAATGAAGGCAATATTTGAATGCGGTTTTGATATAGGAGCTATAGTTGGAACTTCTATTGGATCATTTAATGCTGCGGTAATAGCTCAAGGAGATTTCGAGAAACTTTTTGAAAAGTGGTATAATGCAGATAGCTCTATGGCGATAGATATAGATATTAAAGAATTAACCAAAGTAAACGATAAAAAAATAGATATAAATTCTTTAAAGTATTGGTATAATTTTGTCTCCAAAAATGTATCAAACGGCGGTATAGATACAACTAAATTAAAAGAGTTGTACGCTGAGTATATAGATGAAGAAAAATTAAGAAAATCTAAGATAGAGTACGGGTTGGTTACAGTATCTCTTACAGATAAAAAACCAGTATATATATTCAAAGAGAATATTCCGCAAGGGAAAGTTGTAGATTATGTACTAGCTAGTTCATATTTACCTGTGTTTAAGCAACAAAAATTAGTTGATGGAAAAACTTTCATTGATGGTGGATTTTATGATAATTGCCCTTTGAAGTTATTAATAGATAAAAAATATGTAGATATTTTTGAAATTAGGACAGAGGCGATTGGTTTCAGTAGAAAAATAAATAGAAAAGGTTTAAATATATATACAATAACGCCTTCTAAAGATTTAGGGAACCTACTGTTTACAGATAATCAAACTGTAAGAAGAAATATTTTAATGGGATATTATGATGCTATAAGAGTAATTAAAGGTTATATAGGTGAAGAATATTATGTTATTCCAGAAGAAGATAGTATTATATTAGATAAAATATTAAATATTACTGATGAAAACATATTAGATTTAGCAGAGAATATTAAGTTATCTGCATCTAATAAACATATGGAGCCTAAAAAACTATTATTCGAAAAAATATTACCTCAAATAGGGGCGAAGGTTAGTAAAAAGGATACCTCATCTTACCAAAGATTAATTGTAGCAGTACTAGAAGAAATTGCTACGAATGCAGGAATTGAACAGTATAAATTATATACTTTTAAAGAACTATTAAAGATAAGTGCTTCATATGTTTCTAAAGAAATAAAGAAAGAGCAAAAAATGTTAATAAAAAATGATAGTAAAATTTTAATGTTGAAATTTATAAAAATATTAAATAGTATAAAATAAATATTATAATAAAAAGCATAACAAATATTGTTGTGCTTTTTTTGTTTTTAATATATAATATCTATGTGAGAAAGGAGCTATGTATGTCAGATATATACTTAACTAAAGTTGAAAGAAAAACAATATTTACACAAGGATTAATATATGTGCTATTTACTTTTGTTATAGCAGATTTGACGGTTACTGGTCCAGAATTTTTTAACTATATCCCTTGGTTATATTTAATGGGAATTTTGGGTGTAAATAAATTTTACCGTCCGGTAATGACTGTTATTATAACTACAGTTACTACTTTTATATCTAGCTTATTTAAATTTAATGGTTTGAGTATGGATTGTATATATCTTACTATAATAGTTGGGGTTACGACATTATTTGGTATAATAGTAGGATTATGTGTAAAAGAATTTGTGCTAGAACATAGGTTGGTAAAACATATAAAAATACAAAAGAAGATATTATATATAGTTACTATTGCTATTTTAACTATATTGAGTTTTGGGATTTATGTCTTTAGATTTGGTAATATATTTTCATATATAGCTGCAAGAGGAAAAACACAAGATTATGTAAAAAATAAGTTTAATACTACTGATTATAACGTAATTGATTATGAACACATTCCTTGGAGCATAGATGATTATGTGTATAAAATAGAGACAGACTCAGTAGAGTTAGATTTAAAAGTGGAAAAAGAAGTAGAATTATTAAACTATGAACAAGTTCAGCAACAATTAAATAAAAAATTGCAAGAAAAAGTAGAGGTTTATGCAAAAGATTTAGCTATACATCTTGAAGCTAAATATGAATTTAAAAATATAACTATAGAGCCTCAAGGTGTATTTTTTACAGTAAGGAGCAGTGCTATAAATAACGAACAGATGGAATCTTTGTCAGAAAAACTTGCCTTTTTGGTACAGTTCAATGACGAAAGGAATACTTCAATTTCAAGAATTGTTTTAAATATAGACGGAATTGTACAAGTAATAGCAAAAGAAGATTTTAATAAAATTACTGCAGAGTATTTAATAGCTGGAATGGAAATGGAGATTATAGAGTAAGTAAAAAGGGAGGATAACAGTTGTGACTACAACTAAAAAAAGTAATAAAGAGTTTTCAGTTACAGTCAATCTTATAATATTTTTAACACTTATTTGTTTAGTTGGTATAACGCGTTTATTAATTGTTCATATATCAGATAAAAACACTTTTGAAAATGTTTCGATTATAGCAGAAATAAATTATGACTCTAATATGGATTTAGATAAAACTTTATCAAAAGTAGAGAATACTATGGAAAAACATTATGATATAGATATATATTATGGGGATATGATACAAGAGATTGCAACTATTGTACAAGCTAATGTATTACAAGATAAAATAACAACTCTTAGCATAATGCAAAATTTAAATAATGAGTTTCAAAAATATCCAGAAGGTTTAATTAAAGAAATTCAAGATAAAGGGTATAAAGTAAGTGTATATATTGTAGATAGCTTTAATAACGGGAATGTTGCGTTGGCTAATAGAACATCTAATGGATATTTTAATATATTCTTGTCTGATGCAAGTGATTTTGCAAAAGCTTTTCATCATGAGCTTTATCACATATTAGAATATTATATAAAACTTGAATATGATATAGAATTAGCATATATTAATTGGGATAAATATAATCCGAGTGATTTTAAATATGAACAAGATGTAACAAAGTTAACATATAATAATGTTTATGGGTTGGATAGTCAAAGAGAACTTTGTTTTGTAAGTTTGTATTCTAAGTTTTCTGAATCAGAAGACAGAGCCGAAGTATTTAGCTCTATGATGGTAAGTAATGAAAATTATAAAAAGAATTATAAGGCTAGTAACATATTAAATAAAATGAATAATATAACTCAAGTATTAGATGATGTGTTTGCAAGCATTAAAAGTAATATGTATTGGGAAAGATATAAAAATATATAGGAGAGATAAATGTTGAAATTAAACGAACTAAAAGATATAAATATGCAGATCAAATATATGGGGGGAGAAGCTGGACAATTAGTTAAAAAAAGTCCGGTGACTTGCAGGGCGGTGCTGGCTCTTCCTGTGTTTTATGATATAGGAATGACCAATATTAATTTAAGACAAATGTATTACAGCATAAATAGAAGAAAAGATTCTTGCCTTGAAAGATGTTTTGCTGTTATGGATGATATGGAAAATCTTTTAAGGGAAAAACAAGAAAAGTTATATACATTAGAATCAAAAACGCCACTAGATAAGTGTGATATAATTTTTACAGAATTTATGAGTACTCTTATGTACACAACTTTTTTCAATATGTTAAGTTTATCTAACATTCCTTTTAAGACTAGCGAAAGAGAAGCGGGATTTCCTGTAATTATAGCTACAGGAAATGCGGTAGCAAATCCAATGCCGCTGTCTAGTTTAATAGATGTATTTGTTATAGGAGATTTGTACTCTGTAGCAGATAGAATAGTAGACAAATATGTTTTATGGAAAAAGGAAGGATTGCCAAAACAAGATTTTTTAAGAAGTCTCTCTTTTATAGACGGAGTGTATGTACCTTCTATACATGGCAAAGAAAAGACGGTTAAAATGGCTTGTGTAAAAGATTTAAATACACAAATTGTGCCTAAATACCAAGTGACGCCAACAGCTTCTAGTTTAGCAGACGAAATTATGATACCTCTGACTGGCGGATGTGATAGGAATTGTACTATGTGTCAGCATAAATATATGTATAAAGGCATCACGCCTAAAACTATAGATAAGGCTGTTCAGGACATAAAAAATTCGATTGAAGCAACAGGAAATACAAGAATAAACTTTGTAACTAACTGTTATGCAGACTATAATGGATTTCCAGATATTATATATAAAATACAAGATTTAGAGAAACCAAAGATACAAAATATAAATTTTATGGAAGTAAAATTAAATAAAGATAACTTATGGTTACTTAAATATTTGAAAGAATCAGGAAAAGATGAGATACTTCCAACAATAATAGTAGGAAGTACAAACGAAAAATTAAGAAAAATTTTGGGAATAGATATAACAGATGAAGATGTATTGGATATAGCAAGGCAAGTATTTAAAGCAGATTTTACTAAAATACATTTAAAATATGTTATAGGAGTGCCTAAAGAGACTTATGAGGATTTAAACGGGATATTTAATTTGGCAGAGCAAATCACAAGCATATATTATGAAGAATATAGCAAATTACCTGAAAAATATATAGTTCAAATAGATGTGTATGGCTTTTCTGCATTACCTCATACGCCAATGCAATATGCGGCTACAAATAATTTTTCAAAATTAGAGTTAAAATCTAAATATATAAATGAAAGAAATTCGAATCAATATATAACTATAAATTTTGAAAATTTTGCAATGAGGGAAATAGAACAAATAATATCTAGAGGCGATGAAAAAATGTCAGAAGCGGTATATATAGCTTCAATGATGGGGGCTAATTTTGATTACATAGAAGGAAAATTTAATTATGATACATGGCAAGTTGCTTTTAGTAAAGCTAAAATTGATTGTAAAGCTGAATTAGAAGAAAGGAAACAAGAAGAAAAGTTGCCTTGGGATAATATTGAAGTTTCTACAATAAAAGAGGAATTAAGAGAAAAATATTTAGAAATTATGAAAGGATAAAGTAATGAAAGTAGTTGCAACAAATAGAGATTTAAATTTTAAATATGAAGTTATAGAAACTTTTAGTTGCGGGATAGTTTTAAAAGGGACTGAAGTAAAATCGCTAAGAGATGGTAAAGTAAATTTAAAAGATGGATTTGCTGTTATAAAAAACTCAGAAGTTATTTTGAGGAATGTATACATTTCTCATTATGATAAAGGGAATATAAATAATGTGAATGAGCTAAGAGATAGAAAACTGTTATTACATAGAGAAGAAATAAATAAATTAGTGGGGAAAATAAAAATTGGTGGATATACATTAATTCCGCATAAAATAGGTTTTGTAGGTCAATATGCAAAAATAGAATTATCACTTTGTAAAGGTAAAAAGTTATATGATAAAAGAGAAACGGAAAAGAAAAAAGAGGCAAAAAGGAAGATAGAACAAGCGATAAAAGATGGGAGGATAAACTAATGAATGAATTTAAAGTAACAATTGATGGAAGAGAGTGTGTAGCACATGAGGGGCAAACAATATTAGATGTTGCAAGGAGTTCAAATATAGATATACCAACACTATGTTTTTTGAAAGACATAAATGAGGTTGGAGCATGTAGGATGTGTTTAGTTGAAGTGGAGGGGGTAAAACCATTACAAACTTCGTGTGTTACGAAAGTAGCCCCTAATATGGTAATTTATACATCAACGCCTAGAGTTTTAAAAGCCAGAAAATCCACATTACAATTGTTATTATCTAATCATAATAAAAAATGTTTAACTTGTATTAGGAATACAAATTGTGAACTTCAAGATTTAGCTAAAAAGTTTGGGATAGAAGATATTCCTTATGAAGGAGAAATGACGCCAGCAATATACGATGATAGTTCTTATTGCATTACAAGAGATACTTCTAAATGTATTTTATGTGGAAGATGTATAAGTATATGTTCTAAAGTACAAACAGTTGGTGCAATCACAAGAGTGGGAAGAGGTTTTAAAACATATGTTGGAGTAGCTGAAAATTATCCTATAGCTAAGTCTACTTGTGTTGGTTGTGGACAATGCATAGTAAACTGCCCTGTTGGAGCTCTAAAAGAAAAAGATTATATTTCAGAGGTAGAAGAGGCTTTAAATAATCCGGATTTACATGTAGTTGTACAAACTGCACCAGCGGTTAGATCTGCTCTAGGAGAAGAGTTTGGGGCTAAGTACGGAACTCTTGTAACAGGTAAAATGGTAACTGCATTAAGACAATTAGGCTTTGCTAAAGTTTTCGATACAGATGTTGCCGCAGATTTAACAATAATGGAAGAAGGAACAGAATTTATATCTAGATTACAAGAAAATAAAAACCTTCCGATGATAACTTCTTGTAGTAGTGGTTGGATTACATTTGCAGAGAAATTTTATCCGGATTTATTAAAACATTTGTCTAGTGCTAAATCGCCTATGGAAATGATGGGTACAATGGTTAAAACGTACTATGCTGAAAAAGAAAAAATAGATGCTAAGAAAATTTATTCAGTAGCAATAATGCCTTGTTCGGCAAAAAAAGCTGAAGTTATTAGAGGAGAGTTGTTGGTAGACGGCGTACAAATGGTAGATGCTGTTTTAACAACAAGAGAACTAGCTAGACTGTTAAAAGCGCATAATATAGATTTAATGAACTTAGCAGATGATAATTTTGATACACCTTTTGGAGAAGCAACAGGGGCTGGACATCTATTTGGAACAACAGGTGGAGTTATGGAAGCAGCTATAAGAACGGTAGCAGATACTTTAACGGGAAAAGAATTAGAAAAAATAGATTACTCTGAATTAAGAGGCGTTAATGGCATAAGAGAAGCAAGTGTAGATGTTGGAGAAAGAAAAGTTAAAATAGCGATTGCAAATGGTCTTGCTAATGTGAGATACTTAATGGAGAAGATTGCAAATGGTGAATGTGATTATGATTTTATAGAAGTAATGACTTGTCCTGGCGGATGTATAATGGGTGGAGGACAACCTATTACAACATCTATGGATAAATATAAATACAACATAAAAGCATTAAGAGCAAGTGCTTTGTATGAGGCGGATAAAGAAGCTAAAGTTAGAAAATCTTACAAGAATAAGGAAATTCAAAAGTTATATAAAGAGTTCTTAAAAACGCCTAACGAAGGTAAAGCGCATGAATTATTACATACTAAGTATAATAAACAAGATATTTACTAAAAATAACATAAAGTTTAGGAGAAATGTATATGGAAAGTTCAAATAAAAGAAAAGGAGTAAGTTTAATTGTAGTTGTAGTTTTTTCTTTAGTTATAACAGCAATTATAACAACAATAGCAATGCTATTTGTAAATATTGTATTTAGAAACGAATCTCAAGATAATAAAGTTGAAGAAAATTATTTAGTAAATTTGCCAAAATATGAACCTAAAGTAGATTATTCTTTAAATTATACAGTAAAAAATAATGTTGCAACTATAAATATACAAGATAATTCAGGAGATCTTGTAATGTTTGCTTGCATGAAAGTGGTTAATGAAATTGTTCCTAATGTAGCAGAAGCTGATTGGAAATATACAAATTATTTTGAAGTAGAAGAAGGAGAATATTATATATATTCAAAGGATTGGAATGGCAATATTTCCAATGCAACAATAGTCAATGTAGAATTTTAAAAAATCTAACAATAACGTTGACAGTAATTTTAATTTGATGTAATATTTTAAGTGTTAAATAGGGAAACGAATGAAAATATATACAATATTATGAAATTAATAAAATTGTTTAAATACTAAAAATCTATAACAATAATTTGTGACCCTTTAAAGAGTTTTCAAAAAAAGGAAGGGGTTAAAAATATGAAAACAAATAAAAAAGCAATATCTTTAATAGTACTTGTAATAACTATTGTAGTGCTAAGCATTCTTGCGTCAACTGTAATAATTAGTTTATCCAATATTAATATAATAGAACAAGCAAGAGTAGCTGCTTTTAAATCAGATATGGCAAATTATAAACAAGCATATAATTTGTATTTGGCAGAAAAAGCTTTAGATAAAGATTTTAATAAAGCAAGCCTGAATATAGATGCAACAACCAATAATGCAGAGCTGTATGAAGAGTTATTTGGAGATAAATATGCAGGAAAATTAAAAGTAGAAAATGGGCAATTATTATATGTAACAGATGAAACAGATGACGAATTAACCAAAAGTGTAGTTGCAGAAATGGGAATGGCTAAAATACAACTAGAAATAGGGGACTATGTAATATATACACCAGACCCAACTAATACAACTGAAAAACATAGTGTGGTTTACGAAGGCGAAAAAGAAGGCGTTGAATCTTTCTCTTCCGGTAGCAATTCTTACCTTGTATATACAGCTGTAGAACCACTTATTCAAGAAAATTTTAAATGGATATATATCGGAACAGTAGGTGGTAAAATGCTTTTGGTAGCAGATACTTCTAGTTCAGAGCAGATACTTGTTTCAGATTATATTGGTAGTAGTAGTGAAAATTTTGAAAAATATGAAGTAATCGGAGCAGATCAATTAGATACGTTATGTAATGAATTATATAGCTCAGATATAGCGGCTGCAAGAAGTATGGATAAAGAAGATGCGGATAGATTATTAGCTAATGATGCTACAAAAGACATTGTCCATATAGTAAATGGTTCAAATATACCAGGATATTTTTTAGCTACAGTGGGAGAGAAAAGCTATGATGGAGCTTGTGAGATAGTAACTATGTATTCTGCTAGTGTTTTATGGGATGGTTCGAGATATGTTTCTGAAACTCCTTTGACAGGTGGAAATAATTGGTGTTATGATAATAACGATGATTCTGAATGGTATGGCGATCCTTCTGAATGTGGTGATGATAGTGAATTATGCTATTGCTATTGTGGTGGCGAGGGGAATGTTGGTGCACTTGGACATTATAGACCTGTAATAGTATTAAATTCTAATGTAGAAGTTGATGAAAAAACAGCAGATGGATGGACTTTAAAAGTAATAGAATAAAATTGTTAGTTTAAAGTATAGATGGAAAATGCGTCTATACTTTTTTGTATATATTTTTGTTTTTAAAACGCATAATAATTATATGTTTTTGCTTGCAAAATATATTTTTGTGAGATAAAATATAGGTATTATTGGAGGTATATTATGATAAAAGTTGGAATTAATGGATTCGGAAGAATCGGAAGATTAGTAATGAGATCATCTTTAGAAAGGGAAAATGTAGATGTAGTTGCAATAAATGACCCGTTCATAGATTTAGAATATATTAAATATATGTTGCAATATGATACAATACATGGGAAATTGAATGCAGATATTGAGGTCGTTGAAGACGGATTAATAATAAATGGAAAGAAAGTATTTGTATATAACTCAAAAGAGCCATCTGAAATACCATGGAAAGAATCTGGAGCAGAATATGTAGTTGAATCTTCAGGTGTATTTACATTAACAGAACAAGCAAATGCGCATATCGTAGCTGGAGCCAAAAAAGTTATTATTTCAGCACCTTCAAAAGATGCACCGATGTTTGTTATGGGAGTAAATAATGACACATACACAACAGATATGGATATAGTGTCTAATGCTTCTTGCACAACAAATTGTTTAGCACCTCTTGCTAAAGTTGTAAATGATGCATTTGGAATAGAAGAAGGATTAATGACTACAGTTCACTCTGTAACAGCCACTCAAAAAACAGTAGACGGTACATCAAAAAAAGATTGGAGAGGTGGCCGTGCTGCGACATATAATATCATCCCTTCATCAACAGGAGCTGCAAAAGCTGTAGGAAAAGTAATCCCTGAATTAAATGGAAAACTTACAGGTATGTCTCTAAGAGTTCCTACTCTAGATGTCTCTGTGGTAGATTTGACTTGTAGATTAAAAACGCCAGCAAAATATGACGAGATTGTTGAGAAAATAAAAGAGGCTTGTGCTGGAGAATTAAAAGGAATTATGAATTATACAGAAGACGCTGTTGTATCAAGTGATTTTATACATGATCCACATATTAGTATTTTTGATGTAAAAGCAGGAATAGCTTTGAGCGATACTTTTGTAAAACTAGTTGCTTGGTACGATAATGAATGGGGATACTCTTGCAAGCTATTAGATTTAGTTGAACATATGTATAAGGTAGATAATGAATAAAAAAGGGGTTATATATGTTAAATAAAAAAACTGTTAGAGATGTAGATGTAAATAATAAAAAAGTTTTAGTTAGATGTGATTTTAATGTCCCTTTAGACGTTAACGATAAATCTCTTATAACTAATGACAAAAGAATTATTGAATCAATGAAAACAATAAATTACCTAGTAGAAAATGGGGCAAAGGTTATTCTTTGCTCTCATATAGGTAAGCATAAAGAAATGTTAAGTTTAGCACCAGTAGCTAAAAGACTTTCTGAATTATTAGGAAAAGAAGTACCTTTATTAGTTGATGTAATAGGAGAAAATGTAAAGGCTGAAATAGATAAAATGGTGACAGGAGATGTTGTTTTATTAGACAACGTTAGAAAGTTTAAGGAAGAAGAAGAAAATGATGAAAACTTTTCTGAAGAATTAGCTTCGCTTGCTGAAATCTATGTAAATGATGCTTTTGGTACAGCGCATAGAGCGCATGCTTCTACAGTTGGTGTAACAAAACATTTACCAGCTTATGCAGGCTTTTTGATAGAAAAAGAGTTAGATGCTCTAGATAAAGGAATTAATTCGCCAAAAAGGCCGCTAGTAGCAATAATTGGTGGAGCAAAAGTTTCTAGCAAAATTTCTGTTTTAACAGAGCTTTTAAATAAAGTAGATACGCTACTTATCGGTGGTGGAATGGCTTTTACATTTATAAAAGCGCAAGGTGGAAAAATAGGAACTTCTCTATGTGAAGAAGATAGATTAGAAGAAGCTTTGGGAATTTTAAATAAAGCAAAAGGAAAAAATGTAAAAGTATTAATTACACAAGATGTATATGCTGCAGATGATTATTCTAATGATGCCAATAAAATATTGGCCAAATCTGATGATATCCCGGATGGATACATGGGACTAGATATA
Organism: Clostridia bacterium; assembly: GCA_017549425.1. GTDB lineage: Bacteria > Bacillota > Clostridia > TANB77 > CAG-465 > UMGS1649. The sequence continues at coordinate 31,166 of JAFYUV010000019.1, forward strand.
GGCCCTAAGACTTTAGAAGCTTTTGGGGAAGAAGTTTCAAAAGCAGGCACTGTAGTATGGAATGGGCCTGTTGGAGTTGCAGAATTTTCAAATTTTGCAAACGGAACTAATTCAATTGCTAAATTGTTAGCAGACTCTTCCGCTATAAGCATAATAGGCGGTGGAGATAGCGCGGCAGCAGTTATAAAGGCAGGATATGAAGATAAGATGAATCACATATCTACAGGCGGAGGCGCTTCATTGGAATTTATGGAAGGAAAGATTCTTCCAGGAATAGCTGCACTTTTAGACAAATAAATATAGAGGAAATATCATGAATGAAAAGAAATTTGTATTTGCAATTATTCTTGCAATAAGTATTACTGTAATAATATCTGCTTTTGCAGTAGCTAATAGTTTGAGTGAAAATAACGAAATGGCTTTAGATTATACAGTTGAAGAAAATGCTTCAAAAGCAAAACTTTTGTATGATGAACTAGAAATGAAAAATGAATTTTTAAGTATAGCTAAGACTCTGTCAGATAACGTTTATTCAATGTTGCTTGATGGAACTGTTGTAGATGATGCTGGCTTAAACAAAAAAATTAGTTCATATAACTCAATACTTGCAACAGATAATTGGAATACATTTGGTTTAGAATACCCTGAAAATTGGCTAGGAAAATGGTATTTAAATAAGCAGGGGATTGTTAAATTTAAATTTGCTTCAAAAGAAATTGAACCCGGTTGGATAAATGACTCGGATGTAGTAGATTATATAGAAGTAAATTAAAAGAGGTTTTTATGAGAAAAAAATATATTATTGGAAATTGGAAGATGAACAAGACAAATAGCGAAGCAAAGGAATTGATAGCTCTTTTTAAGGAAGAGCTTTCAGGTTCTTTGAATGAAAATATTCAAGTTGTTGTTTGTCCTCCATATACTTCTCTTGATATGGCAAATAGCTTACTCGATAACACAAATATTAAACTTGGGGCTCAAAATGTTCATTATGCTCCAAATGGTGCATATACAGGAGAAATAAGCATTTCAATGTTAAAAGATTTAGGAGTAGAATTTTGTATCGTTGGACATAGCGAAAGACGTGCAATGTTTGTAGAAACAGACAAATTAGTTAATTTAAAAGTACAAGAAATACTAAAAAATAAATTAAAGCCAGTAATTTGTGTTGGTGAAACATTAGAAGAGAGAGAGTATGGAAAATATAAAGAGGTTGTAAAAACTCAAATAGAACAAGCTTTAAAAAATATAGATTCATTATGTGCTCAAAGTTGCGTTATAGCTTATGAGCCTGTTTGGGCTATAGGAACAGGAAAAAACGCAACTGTAGAACAAGCACAAGAGATGTGCGAATTTATTCGCTATGTAATTTCACAAATATATGAAATACAAGTATCCCAAAAGGTAAGTATTCTTTACGGTGGTAGTGTAAATATAAATAACTCAAAAGACATAATGTCAGCTCCAGATATTGATGGTGCATTAATAGGTGGAGCAAGTTTAAAGAGTGAGTTTATAGATATAGTTAAGACTCAAATATAGAAAGGACAGGAAATGTTTATGAAAGATAAACAGTATATGTTAATAATATTAGATGGAGTTGGGTTAAATGATGAAACTGAGGGTAATGCTCTAAAACTAGCGTCAACTCCAAATATAGATAGACTAATAGCAAAATATCCAAATTCAAATTTAAAAACAAGCGGCTTAAGTGTTGGGCTTCCAGAAGGACAAATGGGAAACTCTGAGGTAGGACATATGACTATTGGTTCAGGAAGAGTTATATATCAAGATTTAACTTTAATTTCAAAAGAAATTGAAGAGGGCTCTTTTTATAAAAATAAAGTAATAAAGGAGGCTTTTACTAACGCAAAGGCAAATGAAGGAAAAGTTCATGTTTTTGGATTACTTTCGGATGGAGGAGTACATAGTTCTATAGACCATATAATAGCTTTATTTAATATGGCAAAATTGGAAGGTGTAAACAAGATATATATGCATGCTTTCATGGATGGAAGAGATACACCTCCAACTTCTGGTTTAGAATATATTAGGCAATTTGAAAACGCTATAAAAGAAATTGGTGTTGGTAAAATTGCAACTATTACCGGACGATTCTATGCTATGGATAGAGATAATCGTTGGGATAGAGTTGAAAAAGCGTATAACGCAATAGTAAATGGTGAAGGTAAAAAAAGCAAGACGGCAGAAAGAGCTATAGAAAATTCTTATGAAGCTCAAGTTTTTGATGAGTTTATAGAGCCTATAGTTATAGTAAATGAAGATAGTGAGCCAATTGCTAAAGTTGGAGATGGGGACACTGTTATATTTGCTAATTTTAGAACAGATAGGGCTCGTGAAATTTCTCATGCAATATGCGATACAGCTTTTGATGGTTTTACAAGAAAGAACGGACAACTAAAATCTATAAAATATATTTGTATGACAGAATACGATAAAACCTTAACAAATGTGAAAATTGCATATAAAAAAGAAAAGTTAGTAAATACTTTAGGAGAATTTTTAGAAAAACGTGGCTATACACAGTTAAGAATTGCAGAAACAGAAAAATATGCTCATGTAACATTTTTCTTTAATGGTGGAGAAGAAAAACCTACTCAAGGTGAGTCTAGGGTTTTAGTACCATCACCTAAGGTGGCAACTTACGATTTAAAACCAGAAATGTCTGCTTACGAAGTTACAGAAGAGGTTTTAAAAGAAATAGATAGTAAAAAGCATGATGTAATAATCTTAAATTATGCAAATGGAGATATGGTTGGTCATACAGGCAGTTTAGAAGCTGCAATAAAAGCCGTTGAAACTATTGATGAATGCTTAGGAAAATTAATGGATAAATTAGAAGATGAGCAAGGAGAAGCTATAATAATAGCTGACCATGGTAATTGCGAACAGATGGTAGATGTAAAAACAGGAGAAGCAATTACTTCTCATACCACTTGTAATGTTCCAATAATAGTTACTTCTAATAGAATTAAAAGTATAAAATCAGGGACTTTATCTGATGTAGCACCAACATTAATAGATCTTATGGGGCTTACAAAACCTAAAGAGATGACAGGTTCATCTTTGATTCAGAAAATATAATTAGAAAGGGAGTATAAAAATGGAAAAAGTTAAAATACAAAAAGTTCATGCCAGAGAGGTATTAGACTCTAGAGGAAATCCAACAGTAGAGGTAGAAGTTACTTTAGAAGATGGAGCTTTTGGACGTGCAATTGTTCCATCAGGGGCAAGTACAGGAGCTTTTGAAGCCGTTGAATTAAGAGATGGGGATAAATCTAGATATTTAGGAAAAGGTGTTACTAAAGCAGTAGATAATGTCAATGGTATAATAGCACCAAAAATTCAAGGAATGAACGCATTTGAACAAGAAGTAATAGATGAAACTATGATAGAATTAGATGGCACTACAAATAAAGGAAAGCTTGGAGCCAATGCTATACTAGGAGTTTCTATGGCTGTTTTAAGAGCGGCAGCAGATTCTTTAAAACTACCAATTTATGAATCTATTTCTAAAGAAGGAGTTACTTTACCAGTTCCTATGATGAATATTTTAAATGGTGGAAAACATGCTGACAATAGTGTAAATATTCAAGAATTTATGGTAATGCCTGTAGGAGCGCCTAATTTTAAAGAAGGTCTTCGTATGTGCGCAGAAGTATTCCATAATTTAAAAGCCGTTTTAAAAGCACAAGGATATAGCACAGCTGTAGGCGATGAAGGTGGATTTGCGCCTAACTTAAAAGAAGACGAAGAAGCGTTTATATATATAGTAGAAGCTATAAAGAAAGCTGGATATGTTCCAGGAGATGATTTCAAAATCGCAGTTGATGCTGCTGCTACTGAAATGTATGAAGAGGCTAAGAAAAAGGGTAAAGAAGGTTCATATTATTTCTGGAAAACAGATAAAATGTTTACTGTTGAAGAAATGATTGCTTATTGGGAAGAAATGGCTAGTAAATATCCAATAATATCTTTAGAAGATGGTTTGGCTGAAGAAGATTGGGAAGGTTGGAAATTATTAACTGAAAAATTAGGTAATAAAATTCAATTAGTTGGAGATGACTTATTTGTAACTAATGTAGAAAGATTACAAAAAGGAATTAACCTGGGAGTAGCTAATTCTATTCTTATAAAAGTTAATCAAATAGGAACTATAACAGAAACTTTTGCTGCAATAAAAATGGCACATGATGCGGGTTATACAGCAGTTGTTTCTCATCGTTCTGGTGAAACAGAGGATACTACAATAGCAGATTTAGTTGTTGCTTTAAATGCAGGACAAATTAAAACTGGAGCACCTTCTAGAACAGATAGAGTTGCTAAATATAACCAATTATTAAGAATAGAAGAAAGATTAGAAAATAAAGCAAAATATCTTGGAATAGACGCTTTTAGAAGTATTAAGTAAAAAATGACGACTCAAAGTCAATAGTAGTGGTGTAGATGATAAAAAATCGTCTACATCCCTTTTTTTGACTGCATTTGTAGGTTGGGATACAAATGAACCAGTTGTTTTTATATCATAAAAAATATTTGTTAATATAAAATTAGAAAATAGCATAATCATTAGCTAAAATTTAACGTAGGGTTATGCTATTTACTAAAATAATAATTCTATGTACAGGACAATTTTCACTTAAACAAAGATTAAATGGTATATTTAAAAAAGCTTTGCGGATAAAGTGAATTGTGCCATTTGTTATTTCAAGTAGTACATATGTTGAAGTAGCGCTTAATACACGTATATAATAACAATTCTGTAATGAAATAAAATCAGCAGTACTAGTTATAATTTTAGTTGTTTCTTTATTGCTATTACAACATTTGCTAGAACAACAGTCGCTTACGGATATATTTACATTAAAGTTATTCATAATTACCTCCTGTTACAGCAACAATTTTGTTCTGAGTTGCAACAACGTGATTTTATTAAAACACTTACTCTAAATATTGTATTTTCAACAGGAAGGTCAAAAATATTAACAATACCTTCTGAAACGTTAAAAATTAAATCTATACCAAAGAGAGTATTAATAAATCTCAAATTTGCCGTGCCGTTGGTAGAAATAGAGATATTTAGAGTGTAACCGTTTAATAACGAGATTGTACTGCTTTGAGATATGTTAGAATATACGTTTTCACGGGTAATTGGCACGCCACTTTGACAAACTTGTTGTCTTATTAAAACCAGGTAACAAATATTATCCATAAAAAATCACTCCATTTTTTATATATTTTATGGTAATTAGTTTGTCTTTGTGTTAATATTATATTGACAAATATTAAAAAATAAATTATACTATCTAGTCTTGAGCTACATAATATTGTGAGGGAGGAAAATATAATGAGAAAAACAAAAATAATAGCTACGATTGGACCAGCATCACAAATACCAGAAGTATTTGAAAAAATGGTAGATGCAGGATTAAATGTCGCAAGACTCAATATGTCTCATGGTTCATATGAAGAGCATAAAGGAAAAATTGATTTAATAAAAAGAACAAACGATAAGTTAGGTACTAATATTGCTATAATGTTAGATACTAAAGGTCCTGAAATAAGATTAGGAGACTTTAGTGAGGACACAATTTTGTTGATAGAAGGAAATACATTTACTCTTACAACAAAAGAAATAATTGGTAATGAACAAATTTCTTATGTAACTTACAAAAAGATAGTTAAAGATGTTAAAAAAGGAACAAAAATATTACTAAATGATGGACTAGTAATGTTAAGAGTTGAAAAAGTAAAAAAAGATAGTGTTGAATGTATTGTAGAAAATACAGGAATTATAAAATCAAAAAAGAGTGTAAATATTCCAGGACTTAAATTATCTTTAGATTTTATGAATGATAAAGATAGAGAAGATATTAAATTTGGCGTAGATAATGATATAGATTATATAGCAGCTTCTTTTGTTAGAAGAAAAGAAGATATAGCTGAGCTAAGAGAATATGTAGATAGTATTGGTGGAGAAAATATAAAAATTATAGCAAAAATAGAGAACCAAGAAGGCGTTGAAAACATTGAAGAAATATTGGAAATAGCGGATGGTCTTATGGTAGCAAGAGGAGATATGGGAGTTGAAGTTGCTATTCAAGAATTACCTATAATTCAAAAATCAATGATTAAAAAATGTATTGCTGAAGGAAAAATAGTTATAACAGCAACTCAAATGCTAGAATCAATGGTAAATAATCCTAGACCAACAAGAGCTGAAGTATCTGATGTAGCTAATGCTATTTATGATGGAACTAGCTGTATAATGTTGTCTGCAGAATCTGCAACAGGTAAATATCCTGTTGAATGTATAGAAATGATGGGTAAAATTGCAGAGGAAACGGAAAGAAATATTGATTATTGGAATAGATTCAAAAAACGTAATGTGGAAAAATTAGGCGCTTATGTAGAGGGAAAACAAGAGAAGGTAAAAACAAAAGCTCAAGATATATTTAGAAAACAAATAAACTTCTCTGTATGTAGTAGTGCCATGTTTACTGAAGCTAAAGCTATTATTTGTATATCTGACTTTGGTAAAACACCAGCAGTATTGTCTGGCTATAGACCAAATTGCCCTATTTACGTTGTAACTTCAAATATAAAAACGTATATGCAACTTGCTATGCAATGGGGAATACAAGCTGTTTTTGTAGAAGACGAAAATGATTTTGATAATCTTTTAAATTCAGGAATAGATATACTAATTAGAGAAAAAGCAATCAAAAAAGGAGATATAGTAATATTAAGTGGAGGAACAAGTAAAGAGTCTGAAGCTGGAAATTACTTATCTTCACAAACAATGGGTGCTGTAATAAGAATATAAATGTATGCTTTTACAATAGAATTATTATTGGTATTAATAATAATTCTATTATTTTTTTATATAACTATTTATACAAAACAGTTGATTTTTGTAATAATTTGGTATATATTAGTTATCAGAAAAATAGGAGAACGCGAATGATGAAATTGGTAAAAACTGTAAATGGGGGGGGGGCAAAAAAGCCTTCTAAATATAGTAAACCAAGACCAAGTAACAAATTGGCCTGTGTTTTGTGTATGTAAAAATACATAAAGCATAGGTCTTTTCGCGTTCGTTTTAAGTGAAAGGAGGTATTTATTTTAAATCACTAGTATTATTGAATTAAGTAAAAAGGAGGGATTGTATGAATAAGAAAGTGATAATTTTTATGAGCTTAGGTGTGATTGTTGTTACAGCTTTAATATTAGCTTTAGTA
>JAFYUV010000020.1 GCA_017549425.1 Clostridia bacterium
AATGATCCCCCTTCATATATAATAATTTTGCTTCCTGTCAGTCGCAAAACAAATTATATATGAAGGGATTTTATTTGTCTACTCATCGCTAAAAGCTCTACCGAACCCCCAGACAATCTGGGGGTTTTCATAAACAATAAATAAAGAACCAGCTCTCGCTGGCTCTTTTTATTTACAAATATTATAAAATTCACATGCATTTTTATATGTTTGTCTTACAACCTCTTCAATTGAAATTCCTTTTATTTTTGCTATTTCTTGAGCTACATATTTTAGATTTTTTGAACTATTACGAGTACCTCGCACTTCTTGTGGAGCCAAATATGGCGAATCTGTTTCTAACATAATTTGTTTTAGTGGTATTCTCTTTATCTGTTCTTTTACACTTTCTTTGCGCTTATAAGTTATATTCCCTCCAAGGGATATGCTATATCCTCTTTGTATAATAATTTTTGTTAACTCTTCATTTAGCTCATAGCAATGAAACATTATTTTGTTCGGCAATTCATCTTCGTTTTTAATTATCTTAATCATATCCTCTACAGCATCTCTAGAATGGATTTGAATAGGTAAATCTAACTTTTTTGCGATTTGTATTTGCTTTTTAAATAATTCTATTTGTTTTTCTTTATTTGGATTATCATAATGATAATCCAAGCCAATTTCACCAATCGCAACAATTTTGCCAGTTGTCTTATTCTCATTATATAACTTTTCTACTTCATTAACTCTATCTATTTCATCAATACATTCTGGATGTATACCTACAGTGCAATAAATAAAATCTTGATTTAACGCTAAATTAATAGCTTTCTTTGAATTTTCAATACTACTTCCAGCATTAATTATATATTTCACACCGCTTTTTCTTACAATTTCCAACTCATTTTCCAAATCTTCAACAAATCTATCGTCATCATAATGAGCATGTACATCTATATATTCCATATAATCCTTCCTATTTTATAGTTGGTAAAGTTACTATAACCTCTGTTCCAACTCCTGGTTCACTCTTAATATCTATAGTTCCATCATGTGATTCAACTATTTCTTTAACTATTGATAGTCCTAACCCCGTTCCCCCCATACTTCTAGAACGAGCTTTATCTACCCTATAAAATCTTTCAAATATACGTTTCAGATCTTTTTCTGGTATACCTATTCCATTATCCACAAATTTCATATAAGCTTTATTCCCTGCAGAGCCAATGTATACTGTTATTTCCCCACCATCTGCAGTGTACTTAATACTGTTGCTTAAAATATTTATAATTACTTGTTGGATGCTGTCTTTATCTGCATATATAGGCGGCGGAATCATATTTACAACACATTTTAAATTGTGATTCTTTTCTCTTGCCACATACTGCATATTTTCTACAACCTGTTTTGCCAAATCGTCAAGATTAAACTTAATCTTGTTCATTATATTTTTATTATAATCAAAGCGAGATAATTGTAACAAATCTGCAACTATTCTATCCATTCTATTAGCCTCTGTATTTATAACTGTTGCAAATTTGATTATTTCATTATGGCTTAAGTCCCTGTCTATTATTGTTTCTGAATAACCTTTAATAGATGATAAAGGCGTTTTTAATTCATGAGATACGTTTGCAACAAACTCTTTTCTCATGTTATTAAGTTTTTCACTTTCCGTTATATTTTTTATTATCATGATAACGCCCATAGGAATAAGCCTGTCATGAAACGGGACAAGAACAACACTTAAAACATTATCTTCACGAACTATCTTTTCTTCTATATTCTTATAATTAGATAAATAGACAATCTTATCAAAATCAACCTTCATACCCAATTTTCTGCAAACTTTTTCATAAGTGTTGTCACTATCTGTAATTCCTATAAAATTCTTGGCTGCAGTATTTGCGTGAATAACTTCTTTTTGCAACGAGAATGCAATAACTCCATCATCCATTCTTTCTAATATAATCTGAGTCTTGCTTTCTTGACTATTTAAGTCAAAATTCTTTTTTAATATAGCATCAATCATTAAATCATAATGAGAAATTAGTCCTTGTATCTCTTTTGGCTTAGTAATATTTTTCAAATTCTTAGTATCTATAGATTTACCCTCCGCCAGATTTTTTATTGACCTTTCAAGTTTTTTTATAGGCAACGTCACGCTAGTTGCTATTGAATTTCCCATAATTAAGGTAATAATAACTAACACACCAATTGTTATTATAGTTGGTGTGTTAAAAACTAATTTATATTCTCCTGTTAACGAGTATGACACCAGTAGTTGCATTGCAAGTGTTGTAACTATTACTACAACAACCAGCAATACTTTTATGCTAGTTTTTAGAGATTTAAACATAATATCCTATTCCTCTTTTTGTAATAATATATTTGGGATCAGAAGTATTATCTTCTATCTTTTCCCTTATCCTACGTATTGTAACATCCACAGATCTAACATCTCCGTAATAATCATAGCCCCATACATTTTTTAGTATTTGTTCTCTTGTAAATACTTGACCTGGATTTGAAGCTAATAATTTCACTACCTCAAATTCCTTCATAGTTAAATCTATAATTCCGTTCTTCTTTATAACTACGTATTTTTCTAAATCTAAAACTATGTCTTTAATTTTAAGAGCATTTTGTTCTGGTTTTTCTCCTACTGTTTCTTCAACAACGTGTTTTCTTAAGTTGGCTTTTACTCTGGCAGCTAATTCTCTTACGCTAAATGGTTTGGTCATATAATCATCTGCGCCAAGTTCAAGCCCAATAATCTTATCTACAACATCCTCTTTTGCTGTAAGCATAATTATAGGGCAAGTAAGCTTTGGTCTTAATTTTTTGCAAACAGTAAAACCATCCATTTTAGGTAACATTACGTCCAAAATTATTAAATCTGGTTTCGCTGTTAGAGCCATTTCTACTGCTTGTTCTCCATCATAAGCTTCTATTGTTTTGTACCCGTCTTTTTCTAAATTAAATTTAAGTACATCAACTATTGGTTTTTCGTCGTCTACTATCAAAATTTTCTTCTCCATATTTTGACACCTCATTTACAATCTAAATTGTATCATAAAAATATGTTTTGACAAGTATTTTTGTAAAAAAAGTGTAATTTTAATGACATTTACATCATATTTTTGTTACAAACAATTTCTTTTAACACAAATTTGTAATATTTAAAAAACAAATAAAAATATTTACTTTATGCAAAATACATGATAAAATACTTGTACTAGTAACAGATTATATGAAAATCTACAACATATGATAAGGGAATCAGGAATTTATAACCGGTGTTGAATGCTCTTTATATACTAAGAGAATCCTAAACGTTATAACAGATGCCCACCTTAATATAAGGGTTTTATCATCTACTGTTACTAACAAAAAAGCAAAGACCTTATTATTAAATCTTTATAAGGTCTTTGTTTTTTCTATTATTAATTCTTTAAACTTATCTCCGCGTTCTTCAAAATTTTTAAAATATCCATAACTAGCCGCGGCAGGTGAAAGCAAACAAACTTTGTTCTCCTTCGTTAAACTTATTGCTAATTCTACAGCTTTTTCCAAGTCTTCTGCAAAAATTATATTTTTATCCGTATGCTTATCATAAACTTGATTATATATTCTTTTTCCACTTTCATACATAAGAATAATGTTCGGAGTTTCTGTTTCGCCTATATAATTTATTAATTCACTATAATCTATTCCTCTATCCATCCCTCCAATTAGTACAGTGTCAACGCCTTCAATACTTTTCATTGCACTAATTGTAGCTTCCGGTATTGTAGAAATGGAATCATCAATAAATTGTATTTTATTATATTCTCCGTATTTTTTCTAATCTGTGCGGTAAGCTTTTAAAGCCTTTTATTCCTTCAATTATCTTTTCATCTTCAACATTAAGCATCCTAGCTATAGTACACGCCACAATAAAATTATATTTATTATGATTTCCACTTAAGTTCAAGTCAGATAAACTAAGAATATTCCCATTTATATTAATTGTATTGTTCATAACTTCATTTTGGCTTATTCCCACTCTTTTTGATATAGGCAAATATTTTCCAAACAATTTAACTTCCATATCTAAATTATATATCAATATATCGTCTGCGGTTTGATGCATATATATATTTCTCTTAGCATTAGCATAAGCTTCAAAACTAGAATAGTAATCTAAATGATCTTGATATAAATTCAGAAACACGGCTATTTTAGGAGACGCGTCTATTAATTCCAACTGGTGTGAAGAAAATTCATATACAAAATAATCTGTTTCTTCAAAGTTATCCACAAAGTTCAATACTGGTATGCCAATGTTTCCCACAATTTCCACTTTATACTTAGTCGATAATATGTTATATATCATTGTTGTGGTTGTACTTTTCCCTTTTGTACCAGTTACTCCTATCACCTTTTCTTTTCCAAATTTTAAAAACAATTCTGCCTGTGAAGTAATTTCAGCATTTATTCTTTTTAAGTCAATGTTTTTCAAAGATATACCCGGAGCTTTTATTATAACATCAAACTGATTTATACAATCCAAATAATTATCCCCTAAAAAATACTCAACAAACTCGTATTCTTTATCAATATTAACATTTTTGTCTGCTATTGCAAGCTTTGAATATTTCACTTTGTTTTTTATTATGTAATTTAAAGTGCTTCTTCCTTCTCTTCCAAATCCTAAAATTAAAATTGATTTATCTTTAAGAAAGTTATTTATACTATCCTTAAACAATTAATAATTCACCTCTTTTAAACACTTCTTAAATGTTTCATTAAGATTATTTTTTGTATCAAAATTTACTTCATATTGTTTTAATAATTTATTAAAAGTTTCTTCATTTAAAATCTCAAAGGATTTTAAAAGTGCCGGTATTTCTTTTCCCTTTTCTTTTAATTTTCTTATATATATATTCAAGCTTAAGTTTATTTCCTCTTTAGTTCCTACACATTCAAAAGGCTTATCTGTATCGCTATAAACCAAACCTTCAAATATATGTTTTAATTCAATATCATTTAGCAGGTCTTTATTAAAAATTGTCTTTATATCTTCCTCTTCTAGAAAAGCGCACAACATTATATATACGTATAAACATTTTGCACAATTCTCACACCAGATATCTTTCTTAGAACCAACATTACAACTTTTGAAATCTTTAAAATATTGTGGATGCTTTGAAAATTCTCTTACTATTTGCCATTCTGACCAAGGTCTTAGCAAACTAAAATATTGTGGACCATTTTCTAATAAATAATTGTCGCAATACCATCTAAAATCATTTTCAAAATCTAAACTTTTAGAGTATTGATGATTTATATTAGTTCCTTCTACATTGGGTTCATTAGCACTAGATTCATTAGATAACACTATATTTTGTTTAGCCAAAATTACAGCTGATATATATGCTGAAAAAGCTAATACAGCAGAAAAAGGTGTATGTCCATTTAAATATCCTTGTTTATTAAGTTCTAACATATTAACATCTAAAGTTCTCTTTGGCGCATAAACTTCACTATAGCCAGCAATATTAGCAGTAGTCAAAGATGCCCCTCTTGGGTTAACAATATAACAAGTGTTTACATTAAAACTGTCTTTTAATAATTCTAAAGTTACTACTGAATCTTTTCCGCCACCTACAGGAATTAAATTGCCTTCCAGTTTAAAAGGGACTTTCTCTATAGCACAATTCCTTTTAGAAGAATTAACTATTGTCATAAACGGTATTCCTTGAGAGTCTATAATATCGTTTTCTATTTTTAGATTGTCATATATACCATTTATATATAAAAATTCTCCCAACCCATTTAAATATAACTTTTTCCACCATTCAATCTGCTTTGTATCTAAAAAGCCCGCACGTATTTCTATTGTAGGAGAACAAGTTATTTTCCAATAACTTACTAATTCAACTAATCCCAAATTAAACACTAATATATTGAAATTATCTCTTCCAAACTTATCAATATTAAAATAATTAGGCTTTTGAAACACCCAAGAAGGTTTAAAATTGCTAAGTCCTTCTATTATAAAACTATATGTTACGTTGATTGTATCATCACTTTCTTCAATATCAAAAGAATCATATATAAATTTTGGATATTTACTTCTAAACTCTAAAAACTTATTATTATTGTTCATATTACATATCCCTTCTATTTTCCATTGCCTTTATTAATGTAATTTCATCTGTATATTCTAAGTCTCCGCCTACAGGAATTCCATGAGCTATTCTTGTTACTTTTATTTCAGGTATAGTTTTTATAAGTCTTGCTATATACATTGCTGTAGTTTCGCCTTCTATTGTTGGATTTGTGGCTATTATTACTTCCTTTACAGATTCATCAGCCAATCTTTTTATTAATTCCTTTATTTTTATGTCGTCCGCAGAAATATTGTTCATAGGAGAAATATTACCATGTAAAACATGATATATTCCTTTAAATTCATGCGTTTTTTCCATAGCAACAACATCTTTTACATTTTCAACTACGCAAATTACACTCGTATCTCTCTTCGAATTAGAGCATATATTACAAACGTTATTTTCACTTAAATTATAGCACTTTTCGCAAAACTTAATTTTAGATTTTGCATCTATTAGAGCAGTTGCAAATTGCTTTGCAACTGTGTCATTTGACTCTAATATATGAAACGCTAATCTAACTGCTGTTTTATGACCAATTCCCGGCAATTTTTCAAATTCCGCAATCAAATTATTTATCGATTCTGGAAACATTTAATTCACCTATTTTCTACATAAAACCCGGAAGATTAAATCCACTTAATCCATCGTTCATCATGTCATCAGCTTTTCTTAAAGCTTCATTTACTGCTGTTAATACTAAGTCTTGTAACATTTCTACATCGTCTGGATCAACGACTTCTGGTTTTATTAATATTTCGCGTATCTCTTTTGCACCAGTAGCTTTTACTGTAACAGCTCCTCCTCCAGCAGAAACCTCAAACTCAGTTGAAGCCGCTTCTTCTTGTTTCTTTTGTAACTCTGCTTGCATCTTTTGTGCTTGCCTCATTAAATTTTGCATATTTCCCATTCCTCCACCAGGGAAGCTTCCATATTTACCCATAAAAATTCCTCCTAATCTAACATGGTAAACGGTATACCCGTATCTTTCATCAATTCTTCAAATTTATTAGTTTTGGTATTTTCTTCTTCTTTTTCAAATTCAACATTAATCTCAAAATCTACACCAGTTATATCTTGAACTATTTGATGTAATTCTGTCTTCAAATCATCTTTCTTTAGCAAACTAAAAGCAAAGCTATTTTGTGTAAAAATATTTAGTTTTTCTCCGCTTTCAAAAGCTTTAACTCCAGCTAAAGCTGAATATAATCTTGGCGAATCTGATTCAGATGCTTTTTTAATAACTTTATCTATTAATTTAAACTCTTTTGCATTTACCTTAGGCATCTCTTTCACTTCTTGTGTTTTGCCTTCTTTTTTTACAATTTCTGTTTGCTTAGAGGTATCCTTTTTTTCTTCTTTCATTTCGCTGTATTGTACTTTGTTTAAACTTAATTTTTCTATTTTTAATTCTAACTCTTTTATTTTTTGCATAGCATCTTGTTCATTTTCTATAGTTATTTCTGTAGCTAATTCCAACATTTTTGCTTTAAATATAGTACTTACATTGTTTGTTTGACGCAATGAATCATCCAACGCACTTAATTTTTTCATCACATAATTTAACCTAGTAACACTAACTGTCCCTTCATTATTCTCTTCAGTAACTGCTTTAATTACTAAATCCATTAATATGTCTAGCATTTGACTTAAACAATATCTTAAGTCTTTTCCTTTTTGTATTATTTCTTCTGCTTTTTGGTTAACCTCTAGTACATTGTATTCTAGAACTCCAGCTACCAAAGAATAAATCAAATCCTTTTGTACAATACCAATAATTTCCTCAACTATTTGCTTAGTTAAATTCTTTTCGTCATTGTTTATACATCTTTCTAATATACTAAGAGCATCTCTTAAAGCTCCATCAGATAATTTAGCTATGATATTTAAAGCCTCTTCTTCATAAATTACTCCATAATCTCTTAGTACTTCTTTTAATCTTTGCACAATATCTTTTTCAGATAATTTTTTAAATTCAAATCTTATACAACGAGATAATATTGTTGGTAATATTTTGTGCTCTTCTGTGGTTGCAAGAATAAACACGACACCTTTCGGTGGTTCTTCTAACGTTTTTAACAGAGCATTAAACGCACTTGTAGACAACATGTGTGCCTCGTCTATAATATATACTTTATATTTTACTTGCGTAGAAGCATATATAACTTCTTGTCTGATTGTTCTAATATTCTCCACCGAGTTATTAGAAGCCGCATCCATTTCGACAACATCAGTACTATCCCCACTTAATATACTTTTACATGCTTCACATTCATTACAAGGTTCTCCATTTTCGGGATTTAGACAGTTTATCGCTCTGGCAAAAATTTTAGCTGCTGAAGTTTTACCGGTTCCCCTGGTTCCACTAAAAATATACGCATGAGATATTTTGTTAGCTGTTATTTGCTTTTTTAAAATATCTGTAACATGTTCTTGCCCTATCATTTCCTTAAACGTTTTAGGTCTATATTTTCTATATAAAGCAATGTGTGACATAACCCCTCCTATATATAAAAAGGTCACTATCAGCACATAAGAAAGTTTGTTTATTGCTGCTTCCTTCCGGACCTGACAAGGTTCACATACTCCTTATTGCCTAAGTGACTATGTACATTATACAACACCAATCTTAATTTTTCAAGTTTAGATTCTATTTTAATTTAAAAATAAAATTCGTTTTATTTAATTTTTTAACTACACTTCCCTCTTGCACTAATCCAGATTGCGGTAGTTTCAATTTTATTTCCATTGTGTTTTTCTTCCCGTTTGCTTCTTGTATTTCTAATTCAAACGAAATATCAAAAGCGAGCTTTTCATCATCCATATTAGCTAATTTAAATATAGTACCATCATATATTATTTCACTAACTCCTTCAGGAATAACAAAATTTTTAAGTATATTTTTATTGACAATATTTATTTCGTATAATATTAAATTATCCTCATTTATAACTGTATTTAATACTAATTCTTCTCCGGAATTTGCGTAAACAACAATCTCTTCTTGATTCTTGTCTGAAATTTCAACATTAGGATTATTACAAAATATTTTTTTTATTTTTGCGTTTACAACATCTTTTGTTGAAGTTTTAAGTAATAAGCTTAATGTGTTTTTTTGAGATATATTAAAAGACCATTTTTGAGTACTTTTACTAGTATCTTCTAATATTGCTTGACTAGTAAGTACTGCGTCTATAGTTCTAAATTTCCCTTCATTTATTTTACTGCTACTCATCAATACATGTACTATTACATACAATATTATTGCTGATAACAACAAAACCATAGTTATTTCAAAAAATTTAGCTTTATTCTTTTTTAAATTTTCTTCTAATTTAACTTGTTCATTCATGCTGTAATTATACTACTGCAAACATAAAAACACAATACCTTGAGTATATTTTAATAGGTGGTAAAAATGGATAACTTTCTTCAGAATTTTAACTTGAATAATTTTGATAATAATAACAATAGCTTTGATTTTTGCAACTTAGACATAAATAAAATTTTGGTTATTTTACTGCTACTCACTGGTAAAATTTCAATAGAATCTATAACAGTATTTCCAAACGACTTTACAATTACGCTCGGCACCTTTAAAATTATATAATCTTTACTTGTATATTTTTTTGTGTTTTGATATACTTATATGAAATAGGAAGTGGTATTATGTCAGAAAATAAAAATAACGTTTTGATTATAGATGATGATGTAAACTTAATGAATGCAATGGGTCTAGTCTTGAAAAAATACAACATAAACTTAATTACTTATTCTGAACCACTAACAGCATTGCAAGAATTAAGAAATAACCCAGACAATTTTGATGTATTGGTAGTAAATTATATTTTAAGCAGCGTTAAAGGAGACGAAATAGTTAAGCTTATACGACAATTTAATAAAGATATTTATATTATATTAATGTCTTCACACAAAGAGCTTGCCCCTTCGATAGATATAATGCGTTCTTTAGATATACAAGCCTTCTTTGAAAAGGGCTCTAATTTTGATGACTTTATATTACTTATAGAAAGTGGTTTTAAACATGTTACTCAAATACGCAATATTCAACAAATGAGTAATATTATAGACAGATTTGGTCTTGAGTTTGCTACAGCTGTTGTAAATACTATAGGTGCAAGAGACAAGTATACTGGAGATCATTCTATTAGAGTTTCAGCTTATGCAACGTTACTTGCACAAGAATTAAAATTAAATGAAGAAGAAGTAAAACTAGTCTCTCTGGCTGCAAATTTCCATGATTTAGGCAAAGTTGGTATCTCAGACTCAATTTTATTAAAAGAAGGAAAACTTACAGAGGAAGAATACACAACTATTAAATTGCACCCAGTAATTGCCGAAAACATTCTAGCTACCTGTGTAACATTTAAAGATGTTTTACCTATAATTAGACATCACCACGAAAGAATAGATGGCAAAGGATATCCTGATGGCCTTACTGGAGAAACTATTCCATACTTTGCTAGGCTTCTTTCTGTTTGTGATACTTTTGACGCCATTACTTCAAGAAGAGTATATAGAGAACAAGCTACTATAGAAGAAGCATTAAAAGAAATTAATCGTGTAAAAGGCACTCAATTAGATAGTGCTTTAGTTGAAGTATTTACAAATATGGTTAATTCAAAAATATCTAAAATAGAAAAAATTATTAAATTATAATTTACAACTAAAAATTCCATTACAAATGATTTGTAATGGAATTTTACACTTTTAAATTTATTTTAATCCGGCAAGTAATTCTTCAACTAGCTTTTGTATAACTTGTTGCTTTGAATGGCGCGGATAATATGGAATGGTCAAATCAATAAAATACTCTTTATCGTCTTTTATTATCTTTAATGCATCTGATTGACTTCCCCAAGTAGTACCATGATATACTTTATATCCATCATCTTCAGTTACTAACTTCCAATTACCTATCTTTTTTATTCCTGGTAATGCATTAGTATCTTGTTCAGAAAGGAAACAGACTCCCACATTTTCCTCATAAACTTTAATTTCAACATCGAAAAAATTATTCAAATTATAGATTTCATTAATGGTTATTTTTTGGGAGTCTAAAATTCTTTCGTCTAGTACTGTAACACCATAAAACTGTTCTTCTAACGTCTTTAATTGTTCAGTGACAGTAATATATTTTGACACAGCCATAACTTTATCTTTATTATCTCCGCTTATTTTAAGCGTACCATCACTTGCTTTTAAGTATAACTCATAATAAATATTGGTTTTACTTTTTGAAGGATAATGTACGGTAAGTGTTATCTCATATAATTTTAAATTTTCAGATTCATGTACTATTTTGTAATCTATATTTTCTCCTGGCCCCGCCTCACCTATCGGTGGCAAGTTTTCAAACAAAGTTTCATCTTTTATAATAGAAATATAATCCTCGTCATTATTGGAAAGAACAACACTATTTTTTCTTATTGCGATTTCTTTGAAAATATTGGTTATCTGCGAAAAATCAATTTCGTATAAAGTTTTCCCACCGAAATCGCAGACTATTTTTTTATTAAAAAATTCTTTCAAATGCATATCGTTATTATCCTTTTTACATAAAGCAATCACCGTTCCAACTATAATTGCTATAATTATGAATAAAATTGCTACTGTTATTAAAGAAATTCCCCTTTTATTTCTTTTCACTTATAATCACCTAATTCATAATATCATAAACATAAAAAAAATACTACATTTTTGAAAAAATAGTATAACTAAAAAGAAGTTTCTCTTTTTTATGAAACTTCTTTCCGTTTTATTTTATAAACAATTTATTTTTCAATATCTTTTATTTTAACTAAATTTACATAGCCGTTTTCATCATAGTCTATTATAACTTCATATTCTTCAAAATCTTTTAAGTTATTTTTTATAGAAATTATTTCATTTTCTTCACTAGTTTGTTTGCCCCTATACTCAACTAAGATTATGTGCTCAGCATTCTTTTTATTACTTCTATTTACTGCATCTAATGTACTTTTTACAAATATAGTAGCTCTTGTTCCACCTTTATTTTCGAATGATATATTAAATGCGTCTTTTTCAAAGCTTTGCGTCATTTGATTTACAGTTTCTTGGAATTGTTGTTGCATTTCTTCTTGATTTTCTTTTGATTCCTCATCAAACTTGTCCATTACCTTGTCATTAAACTCAACTCCTTTTTCGGCTATATCAAAGAAAGTTTCAAAAAATGATGATATCGGATTAGTAGGTTTATCTTCTTCTGTTGCTTTTTCTCCTCCACATATAACAACAATTAAAGCAATAATTAGTGCTACTAACAAACCGCCAAAGACATAGATAATTGCTCTTCTTGGTTTTTTGTTCTCTATTTTACTTCCTTTTTCGGCCTCCATACTATCGTTGATTAAATTTTCTACAGAAATTTCAAATAAAGCGCTAATCTCTTTTATTTTATCCATATCTGGCTTTGTTTGGCCTAATTCCCATTTTGAAATAGTTTGCCTAGTCACGTTTAATTTTTCTGCTAATTCTTCTTGAGAAAACCCTTTCTCTTTTCTTAATTTAATAAACTTTTCTTCAAATTTCATTTGTTATCCCCCTTCTAGATTATTTTCATATAATCTAAAATAATTTTAGCATAACTGTATTTTGAATTCTAGCAATTTTAGTTGGAATTTTGTCAACTTTAGTTAACATTTACTTTTCAATATACTACAAAAAAGGCATTCTTTTAAAATGAATGCCTTTTTAATATTATTCTACATAATCTTCAACAACATCAGTTGTCTCTGTTTCTTCCTTTTCAGTTAAGTCCTTTACTCTAATCTTAGAATAATCTATTAAACCTGTTCCTGCAGGAATAAGTCTACCAATGATTACATTTTCTTTTAATCCAAGAAGCTTATCTTCTTTTCCTTTTACAGCAGCGTCTGTTAATACTCTTGCTGTTTCTTGGAATGACGCTGCAGATAAGAATGAATCTGTAAGTAATGCAACTTTTGTAATACCAAGTAATTCTCTATAACCTGTAGCTTCTTTCTTTCCTTCTTCTCTAGCAATATTGTTTGCTTCTTTAAATTCATTAATATCTATTAACGAACCTGCTATTAAATTAGTGTCTCCAATATCTTCAACTCTAACTTTTCTTAGCATTTGTTTAGCAACTATTTCAATGTGTTTATCGTTTATATGAACACCTTGTGTTCTATAAACTCTTTGAACTTCTTGAATCAAGTAATTTTGTACTGCAACAACGCCATTAATACGTATAATATCGTGTGGGTCTAATGAACCTTCTGTAAGTTTATCACCAGCTTGTATTACATCTCCATCCTTTACAGCAGGCCTTGCTCCATATATTTTATAAGTTTCTGCAGTTTTATCTTCACTTGTAACTGTAACTTCTTTATTCAAATCATCAAGAGCTGTTATTTTTACAGTTCCACCGATTTCAGAAACAATAGCAACACCCTTAGGTTTTCTAGCTTCGAATAACTCTTCAACTCTAGGAAGACCTTGCGTGATATCTGATCCAGCAACACCACCAGAGTGAATTGTTCTCATTGTTAACTGTGTTCCTGGTTCCCCTATAGATTGTGCAGCTATTATACCAACCGCTTCACCAACAGTAATAGGTTCTCCTGTTGCCAAATTTTTACCATAACATTTAGCACATACCCCTCTACCCATATCACAAGTAAGAGCAGAACGTATTTTAACTTTAGTTATACCTGCGTTAATTATTTCTTTAGCAATTGAACTTGTTACATATGTATCTCTTTGGAATAGAATTTTTCCATTTTCATCTTGAATATCTTCAGCCAAATATCTTCCCTCAATTCTTTCAGAAAGTTTTTCAATTGGCTCTCCACTTTCAATAATTGCTTCAACATCTAGACCTTCATGAGTTCCGCAATCCATAGAAGTTATTATAACTTCTTGGTTAACGTCAACAAGTCTACGTGTTAAATATCCAGAGTCAGCTGTACGTAACGCTGTATCAGCAAGACCTTTTCTCGCACCGTGAGATGATATGAAGTATTCAAGAACGTCTAGACCATCTCTAAAGCTTGAACGAATTGGAATTTCTATGGCCTTACCAGAAGTATCTGCCATAAGTCCACGAATACCAGCAAGCTGTCTAATTTGTTTAGGGTTTCCTCTGGCTCCTGTATGTGCCATGATGTATACTGGATTTTTAACGTTATTATTTTTCATAATAGCATCTTGTATATCATCTGTAGCTTTAGTCCATACTTTTATAACTTCATTATATCTTTGTTCGTCAGAAATTAAACCACGTTTGTAATTTTTGTATATAACATCAACCGCTTCATCAGCTTCTTTAAGTATTTGTGCTCTTGCTGGTGGAACTTCCATATCTGATACAGATACAGTAATTGCACTCTTTGTTGAATACTTATACCCTAGAGACTTAATATCGTCTAGCATTACAGCTGTTCTAGGAATACCATATTTTTCAATACACATATCTATTATGTTACTGATATCTTTCTTTCTAACAGCGAATTCAATTTCTTGTCTAAATGCATTTTCAGGTTTTGTTCTATCTACAAACCCCAAATCTTGAGGTATTATTTTATTGAATATTATTCTACCTACAGTAGTATCTATTATTTCAGATTTTTGAACTCCATCTATTTCCTTCGTTATTCTAATTTTAACTGGAGCATGAAGTCCAACAACCTTAGCATCATAAGCCATTAACGCTTCTTGTTCATCTTTAAATACTTTTCCAACACCTGGTTCGTCATCATAAGAAACAGTCAAATAATAACTTCCAAGTATCATATCTTGAGATGGAACTGTAACAGCTTTACCATCTTGTGGTTTTAATAGGTTGTTTGATGCAAGCATTAAGAATTTAGCTTCTGCTTGTGCTTCTGGAGATAGCGGTACGTGTACAGCCATTTGGTCTCCGTCGAAGTCAGCATTAAACGCAGCACATACAAGCGGATGTAGTTTTATAGCTCTTCCTTCTACTAGTACTGGTTCAAATGCTTGAATTCCAAGTCTGTGTAGTGTAGGTGCACGGTTTAAAAGTACTGGTCTATGTTGAATAACATCTTCTAGAACATCCCAAACTTCTACTTGAGCACGTTCAACCATTCTTTTTGCATTTTTTATATTAAATGCCATTCCTCTTTTTACAAGCTCTTTCATAACAAAAGGTTTGAATAATTCAAGTGCCATTTCTCTTGGTAATCCACATTGATATATTTTTAATTCTGGTCCAACAACTATAACTGAACGTCCTGAATAATCAACACGTTTACCAAGTAAGTTTTGTCTAAATCTACCTTGTTTTCCTTTAAGCATATCTGTTAAAGACTTTAATGCTCTATTTCCAGCTCCTGTTACAGGTCTGCCACGTCTTCCGTTATCTATTAAAGCATCAACAGCTTCTTGTAACATTCTCTTTTCATTTCTTATAATGATATCTGGCGCGTCTAATTCTATAAGTCTTTTTAATCTGTTGTTACGATTTATTACTCTACGATATAAATCATTAATGTCTGATGTAGCAAATCTTCCACCATCTAATTGAACCATTGGTCTTAAATCTGGTGGTATAACAGGAATAACTTCCATTATCATCCACTCAGGTTTATTACCTGATTTCATAAACGCTTCAATAGTTTCTAATCTTTTTACAAGTTTTACCTTCTTTTGAAGAGTAGCTTTTTCAAGCTCTTTTCTTATTTGTTTTTCTTCTTTTTCTAAATCTACCGATGCTAGTAATTCGCGTACTGCTTCAGCACCTGTTCCAACAACAAATGAGTTAGCACCATATTTTTCAACCGCTTCTCTATAGTCTTTTTCACTTAATATTTGTTTAAACATAAGTCCTGTATCTTTAGGATCCATAACTATATATGCAGCAAAATATATAACTCTCTCAAGGGCTTTAGGTGATACATCTATGATAACACTCATTCTGCTAGGCGTGCCTTTTAAGAACCATATGTGAGATACAGGAGTAGCAAGTTCTATATGTCCTAAACGTTCACGTCTAACACTTTTCTTAGTTACTTCAACTCCACATCTATCACAAATAATTCCTTTATATCTTACTTTTTTATATTTTCCACAATAACATTCCCAGTCTTTTGTTGGTCCAAATATTTTTTCACAGAATAAACCATCACGCTCAGGTTTTAGGGAACGATAATTAATAGTTTCCGGTTTTTTAACTTCACCTTTTGACCATTCTCTTATCTTCTCTGGTGATGCAATTCCAATACTTAGTCTATCAAAATTTTCTGTATTAATTTTTACATTCTCCATTTTTTGTTCCCCTTTCTGTTATATTTCATCTAAATCCAAGAACAAATCATCATCTTCGTCCTCTTCTATATAATTAGCTTCGTCTTCTAATTCTTTAGCAATCTCATCTTCTACGAAGTCACCATCTGTTATTTCCATTCCATCTTCATTTTCTAAGATATACATTTCATCTTCATCTTCTAATAGCTCTGATGGTTCTATTTTAGAAGCACTTTTGGTTTCTTCAGTCATGTCTGCTATTTCTTTGATTTCTATTTGTTCTTTTTGATTATATAATTTCATATCTAAACCTAAGCTTTGCAATTCTTTTATAAGGACTCTAAATGATTCTGGTATTCCTGGTTCTGGAACACTTTCGCCCTTAACAATAGCTTCATATGTTTTTAATCTTCCAACAACGTCATCTGATTTTACGGTTAACATTTCTTGTAATGCATAAGATGCACCATAAGCTTCTAGCGCCCACACTTCCATCTCACCAAATCTTTGACCACCAAATTGAGCTTTACCTCCAAGTGGTTGTTGAGTAACCAATGCATAAGGTCCAATAGAACGAGCATGAATCTTATCATCAACTAAGTGATATAGTTTCAACATATACATGTATCCAACTGTAACCTCGTTATCAAATAATTCACCAGTTCTTCCATCTCTTACAGGGAATTTACAAGTTTTACTTAATCCAGCTTTTTCGAATAAAGCTTCTATTTCATCTTCTTTTGCACCATCAAATACTGGTGTAGCAATTTTCCAGCCTAATAACTTAGCTATATATCCTAAGTGAACTTCTAAAACTTGCCCAACATTCATACGTGAAGGGATACCCATAGGATTTAATACTATTTGAAGAGGTGTACCATCTGGTAAATATGGCATATCTTCTCTTGGTAATACACGAGAAATAATACCTTTGTTACCATGACGTCCAGATAATTTATCTCCAACAGAAATTTTCTTCTTTTGAGCTATATAAATTCTTACAACTTTATTTACTCCTGGAGCCAACTCATCTGAAGTTTCTCTTGTATATATCTTAACATCTATAATAGTTCCTGCTTCTCCATGAGGCACTCTTAAAGATGTGTCTCTTACTTCACGAGACTTTTCACCAAATATTGCGCGAAGAAGTTTTTCCTCTGCTGTAAGTTCTGTTTCTCCTTTTGGAGTAACCTTTCCAACCAATATATCGCCCGGTCTAACTTCTGCACCAATACGTATAATTCCGTTTTCATCAAGGTCTTTTAACGCGTCATCACCAACGTTAGGGATTTCGCGAGTTATTTCTTCAGGTCCTAGTTTTGTATCTCTAGCTTCGCAATCATAATCTTCAATATGTATTGAAGTTAATACATCATCTCTTACTAAATCTTCAGATATTAATATAGCGTCCTCATAGTTATATCCTTCCCAAGTCATGAAACCAACAAGTATATTTTTACCTAGAGCCATTTCTCCATCCACTGTAGAAGACCCATCTACCAAAACATCTCCCGCTTTTACTTTTTGTCCTTTTAATACTATTGGACGTTGATTTAAACAAGTTCCTTGGTTAGAACGTTTATATTTTGTAAGTTTATGTTCTTCTTTGCCTTTTTTACCTTCAATAACTATTTTTTCTGCGCTTACATATGAAACAACGCCATCTTGACCTGCTAAAACACAAGTTCCAGAATCTCTTGCAGCTTTATATTCAATACCTGTACCAACAATAGGAGTTTCTGCTTTTATTAGAGGCACTGCTTGACGTTGCATGTTAGAACCCATCAGCGCTCTTTTAGCGTCATCGTTTTCCAAGAATGGTATCATAGCTGTAGCAACCGATACTAATTGTTTTGGCGATACATCCATGTAATCTACCATATCTTTAGAAACTTCAAGTACTTCATTTACTTTTCTTACTTTAATTTTCTTGTTTGTAAATTTACCTTCTTCATCCAAAGGTTCATTTGCTTGTGCTATTATATAGCTATCTTCTTCTGCAGCAGTCATATATACAATATCGTTTGTAACTACTCCCGTTTCTTTATCTACTCTTCTATATGGAGCTTCTATAAATCCATATCTATTTATTCTTGCATAAGTTGGAAGTGACGTTATAAGTCCTATGTTTGGTCCTTCTGGTGACTCTATAGGGCATAGTCTTCCATAGTGAGAATAGTGAACGTCACGGACTTCGAAGCCTGCTCTTTCACGAGACAATCCTCCAGGTCCTAGAGCAGAAATTCTTCTCTTATGAGTTAATTCTGCAAGAGGATTTATTTGATCCATGAATTGAGATAATTGGCTGCTTCCAAAGAATTCTTTTATAGCACCTACAACTGGTTTTATATTTATTAACATCTGTGGTGTTGCTATATCTAAATCCTGCGTTGCCATTCTTTCTCTTACAACTCTTTCTAGTCTTGTTAATCCAATTCTAAATTGATTTTGTAACAATTCACCTACGCATCTTACACGTCTATTTCCTAAGTGATCTATATCTTCTATTTTTCCTAGTCCATTAAAGAAATTAACGAAATAGTTAATAGATGCAACTATATCATCTAATGTTATATGTTTTACAACTAGTTCTTCTCTTCTTTTCTTGATTTCTTGGCGTAAAGTTTTTTCGTCTTTACCTTCCATTTTTTCAACGATTTCTTTTAATACAGGCAAGTGAACTTCTTCTTTTATTACTTCTTTATCTATATCAATTCCTAAATATTTAGAAATATCTACTGTGTTATTACCAATAACTTTTACTTTTTTACCATTTTTAGTTATATATACAGTATTAATTCCTGAAGTTCTTATTTCATCTGCAACTTCATTAGATATCTTGTCTCCTGCTTTAGCAAAAATTTCACCAGTTTCAGCATTAACAATATCTTCTGCAGCAAATTCGCCAGCGATTCTAGAAGCAATGTTTAACTTCATGTTATATTTATATCTACCAACTCTAGATAAGTCATATCTTCTTGCGTCAAAAAGTAGTCCATATAATAATTGTTCAGCAGCATCAACATGCAAAGGTTCGCCCGGTCTTAATTTTTTGTATATTTCAAGTAAAGCTTCATCACGAGTTTTAGATGGATCTTTTTCTAGAGATTTAGCTATTAATTCATCTTCAAATAAATCTAATATATCCGAATCTTTTTCTATACCTAAAGCTCTAATAAGTGTTGTTAGAGGTATTTTACGAGTTCTATCAACACGAGCCCATAGCATGTCTTGTAAATCACTTTCGTATTCAAGCCATGTACCACGATTTGGCATAACAGTAGATAAGAACATTACTTTACCAGTCTTATCTTTAACTTTTTCGTAATATACACCCGGACTTCTAACTAACTGACTTACTATAACTCTTTCTGCGCCATTTATTATAAAAGTACCATTATCTGTCATCAAAGGGAAATCGCCCATGAATATTTCTTGTTCTTTTATTTCTCCAGTTTCTTTATTTAATAAACGAACTTTAACTTGTAAACGAGAAGCATACGTTGTGCTTCTTTCTTTTGCTTCTTCAATTGTATACTTTGTTTCATCTTCTAATCTGTAATCAACGAATTCAAGCATCAAGTTGCCAGAATAATCCACTATAGGTGAAATATCATGGAATACGTCTCTTAATCCTGAATCCAAAAACCATTTATATGATGCTTTTTGAACCTCAATTAAATCTGGCATATCTATTACTTCAGATATCCTTGAAAAGTTTTGTCTCACAGTTTTTCCATTTTTTACTTCATGAACCACTATAAATCCCCCCAAATTATTTTACATAAAAATATATAAAAGGCAACAAAAAACCAATTTGATTTATTTTCTTTAAATCAAACTGTTCTAATATATTTATTTGTTACCCGTTACATACATTTTTTTCAATATTTGTACCATCCTTAACCGTTTTAGTTTACATAGTTTTTCGAATGTTACGATAAACATTTCGTATATTTTATCACATGTTTCCAACATTGTCAACCAAAAGATGTTTAAAATAATAAAAATTATGCCTTATTTTAATCTACATGATTAATTATATCGTATTTCATAGATTTTTACAAGCTTTTAAAACACAAAAGACGGAAAATTTTCCATCTTATGCTTTTACAAGTAAAATTGCTACCATTACCGCTACTATATCCGCCACTACTGCAGCAAATGTAGTTCCATTACCTTTTTTTATTTTAGCAGCGCTAAACAAAACAGCAATAACATAAAAGGTAGTTTCGCTACTAGACATTATCAAAGAGCCAATCTTGCCTTCTATAGAATCCACTCCAAACTTAGTAAATATATCTATAATAAGTGACGTAGATGCACTTCCAGATAAAGGTCTTAAAATTATTAATGGAAGTGTGTTTTCAGGTATTTCAAAAAAATTAATGACATTCTTTATTGGAAACATTATTAATTCAAGAGCAGAAGTTTCTCTTAATAAATTTATTGCTACTGTTATTGCTAATATATTTGGAAATATGCCAACTACAATTCTCGATCCTTCTGCAACTCCATCAATAAATAATTTTAATACATCTTCTTTTGAAAGAATTCCAACCAAAATTACAATTAATATAAACCCAGGGATTATAGCTGAATAAATTATATTTAACATTTTCTTTTCATCCTATAAATTATTTTTACTACAATTATTCCTATAATCAATGACACTAAAGAAGCTATTAAGTTAGGCAAAATAACCCAATTAGGATCTTGAGAACCATAAGCCATTCTAAGAGATATAATATTTGTTGGAATTAACTGTATTGATGCTGTATTAATTAATACAAAAAGGGCAATATTTTCATTAGCGCTATCTTTATTTTTATTATTTCTTTGCATTTCCTCTATAGCCTTTATCCCATATACTGTAGCGGCATTCCCTATACCTATTAAATTTGAAGTCATGTTTAATGCTATTTTATCTAATTCTTGATTTGTTAAATTATTTCCAAATAATAATGATATTATAGGTTTTAAAAAACTAGATATAATATTAATAATTTTGGTGTGTTGCAAAATATTAAAAACACCAGACCAAAAGCACATAGTCCCCGTTATTACAAGAATACTTTCTATAGAACTAGCACAAGAATTCGTTATTATAGGTAACACTTTTCCATTATCTCCTATAAAAAAAGAAACTCCTATAGATAACATTATCATTGCACTCCATATTTTTGACATACAACACCTCTATATATATTACTATGCAATCTTTATTTATATTACTAATCATATTTCTAAAATCATTTTGTTTATCTTACTTCCGAAAGCTGCAAATGCTAGTTTTCGCTATTTAAAAAGCAAGCGCTAACTTTTATAAATACAAAAAACTTGCTTCTTTTAGAAACAAGTTTTATAACATTGTTATTAACAACAACACAATTAAAAAAGATGTATTTATTAAAGTATAGCAACACATATAATTCCAAAATCTTTTAGGCTGATGCTTTAAAAATTCTTTCAAAGTAATAAGACTAGCAAGTGAAGATATTATAATCCCTAGTGATCCCACATTTACAGATACCAGCAGTTCCCTATAATTACCAGTAAATTTAGATAAAAATATTGCTGTTGGAACATTACTTATAAATTGACAAGAAATTATACCTGCTATTAAAGTATTACTAACAACTATCTGTGATATAGTCTCTTTTATTATAGGAATTCTAGCCATGTTGCCAGAAAACACAAAGAAAACACAAAAAGTTGCAATTAAAGCATAATCTACTTCTTTAAATCTTTTAATATCCATAATTAATATAGCTAAAACAACTGTTATTAGTGTAATTATATATGGAACAACCCTAAATATGCTCAATATCACCATTGTAAAAAGTAATATATACACACACAATTTACCTTTAACAACAGGTTTGTTTTCGGCATTCTCCAATTGTAATGGCTCGTTTTTTATAAAAGAACAACATAACCCCAATAGCACTAACACCATAAGAGATTGTGTTAAAAGGATCCCAAAGAATTCAAAAGTAGCTATATTATAATAAGAATACAGGTATAAATTCTGCGGATTACCATATGGAGTTATCATACCGCCCATATTAGCAGCAATTGTTTGCAATATAAAAGTTATAGCTAAGTATTTATCATTTTTTGTTGTGTGCAAAACTATATAAGTAAGCGGCAAAAATGTTATAAGAGACATATCATTTGCAACTATCATATCAAAGAAAAAAGTACCAAATACTAAAGCTGCAATCACAGTTGTTCTTGAATGGAATAGTCTTATCATCTTTTTTGAAATCACTTCGAATATATTTGTACTTTTTAACCCCGCTACAACAGCCAACATGCAAAACAAACAACTTAAAGTACTATAGTCAAAATATTTCAAATACTCTTTATCTATTGGAATAAAAAAGCAAGTAATTATAGTTAATATAATTGCAACCGTTAGCACAATTTCTTTTTTTACAAATTTCTTTATCTTATCTTTTGTTGTCATATTCCCCCCATAATTATTATTTCATTATAGTACAAATTAATTTTAAAAGTCAACTTCATTTTTATATCAAAAATAAATCGTCCACCTTAAAGTTAGACGATTTAATCTTTTGGTGCCCTTTTGGTGGAAGTATAACAACCACTAGGCATAATTTATAGGTAGTAATAACTACTAACTAGTTAAATTATACTACATTTTCAACAAAATGTATCAAAAAGTAATAAAATTTATTAAAATTATGATAAAATATAATATATAAAATATTTTTATGATAGAAAGGAACTTAATTATGAATATAAAAAAAGAATTCATACCTTTTATAATAGGTCTTGGAATAGTTTGCCTTAATATGCCTATTGTAATATTATTATACTTTTTAAATCCAGATTATATAGGAACATTTGCTACTGTCATTGTTCCAATCGAATGTATAATGATAGGATTAACAATAATATATAGTGAATTAAAAGGAAGAAAAAGTGAAAGAAAGAACTATAAAGTTTGTGATGGCATAATTAAAGATACTAAATTTAAACTTCTTAATTCTAATTGGCTAAAAGCACCTGTTGTTTCTTATATTGTAGATGGAAAAAAATATGAAACAACTGCTAATTTTGGTATCAATGGAATAGCTAGTTTTTTTATAAAAGGTAAAAAAGTCAAAGTATATTATAAAGAGGAAAATCCTGAAATGGCATTAGTTAATAATAATATTTTTTTAATTGTTGGAACTTTTTTCATTATTGTTGGCATTTTTATATTTTTTATATAAAAAATATAAAACATAATTTTGCTTAGCTTTATGCTTTGCTAAAATTATGCTGTATGGGGTTTCAAAAGGGGTTTAGCACCTTTGCACACCGTTATTGGCTCTGCCAATAGCGTAGTGTGTTACTAAAATGGAATTTTAGTCTTATCACACGAGCTGTAGCTCGTTTTTTAAATATCGAAATCTCTGCCATCATTTTCATATTTTTTTGTATATAAATAATCATTTATTTCATCTTCTCTAGGTGTTTTATCTGCTATATCGTGTAAATCTTTATTTGTGTATAAATCTAATTTGTGATAATTAGTTATTTCTTCAACAACTGTATCTTTATCATTTTCAGTACCTAAATTAAGTAATTTTCTAAAGAATTGTTTTAGTGATTGGACTATGATATTTAGTAAACTTTTTAATTTATTATTTTCTTGTTGTAATTCTTTATTTTTATATTCTAATCTTTTAACTTCATATTGAATATGTCTTTTTTCATTTTCTAAATCTTTATAAGTTTGTGTATAGTCAGTTAGTTCTTTAAATAGTGCTTGATTTCTAGGCATATCTTTAATAACTCTTTTTGAAGTATTCATAAAATTATTTAATGTATCGTAAGTGTCTTTATCAATTTTAACTTCTTTACCTGTTATTGTAGGTTTAGAAGTTTTTAATTTCTCTTGTAGTTCTTCAAAATCTCTAGTCATAAGATAATTTTGTTGTTCTAATCTATTATCTAGTTTTCTTGTAATCTTTTTAAATTCTTTTATTGAAATATGCTCATTATCGCTGTTTTTAATGCCTCTTTCTAGGTCAAAACCTTTGTCTATTAGTCTTTGATAGTATTTGTCTTGAAGTTGGCTTAAATGGGCTTTATCTTTAATATATTGCTTTTTAGAAATTGTATATTTTTCAGTATTTGTTCTTTTATCATATTTTCTAATTAAGGGAACAACTACACAATGGATATGTGGTGTTTTTTCATCTAGGTGTAATGTAGCGTGTAATACTTGTTCTTTTGTATAATCTAAATCTTCATAAACAAAATCCATACAAGTATCAGCCCATTTTTTAATTTGTTTTTTATTCATACCTTTAAAGAAATCATTATCACTTGTAAATAATAATTCATCTGCGACTACATTATTTGAATCATCTACCATTTGTTTAAATGTTTTCTTTCTATCATCTCTCATTGTTTCCATTCTTTTGTCGTGTTCTTTTTTATATTCTTTTATTAAGTTATAAAATCCTTTAATATATTTTTCAGAAAGTGGGACAAGCTCAATATTATTTTTAGTTTTTGTAATATCTATATCAGGATTAGACTTATAAGCTTTTTTCTCTCGTTTATTGTGCGATCCGATTTGTGCGAGGTCAGATAATTTATTTATTGGCTCAACTCTAAATATTGCATAACTCATTTTTATATACCTCTTTTGCTTTCTCTAAAACCTCTTTATAAAGTGAATTGCCATTTTTATCTTTGATATCTGATAAGTCTATTGTTATAACACCTAATCTCAAGTTTCGCTTTTTATAGTTTTTGTCCTTTTTAATACAAATTAATCTTATTATTTTTTCTGCTTCAATGTCTGAGCTAAATGAGATATCTTTTAAATCCTCATCAGTATCAACTTCATAATAATTTAATTTGTAATCACTTCCCATTGTTTCTTGTAATTTATTAAAGTATTTAAGTGCTTGTTTTTGTGTTTTATGTTCCTTATTCATATTTAAACTACAACCATAATCATCAACAAACCATTTAAGGTTATATGGTAGTCCATAATTATTATGATTACTAATCATACCCATTATATAATCTGACCTAAAATTCCCATCAACCATTTCAACTTTATCATTAACTTTTTTTATTTCAATATTATCAATGTAAGTAGCAATTAATTTTTGTCTTTTTTCTCTTGATTCATTTACCCAATTATAAATATTTTCTATAAATTTCTCTGGATTAACAAAAGTATCTATTTCTTGTTTATCTTGAATAATCAATAAATCATCAACTGTAAAACTTAAATTCTCATATTGTTTTTGTTCTTTTGATTTATTTGTTAATTCATTTTTTTGATATTCAATATGTTTTATCTCTTTATCAAAATCCTCTAATTTCATAACACCTTTGATGTATGCTGTTTTAATTCTATCTAATTGTTTATCTAAATCTTTAATTTGTTTATCATAGTCAATTTGCTTATTATCTAATTTAGATTTAATAAATGGCGTGTAGTAATAATTTATAAGTTCATCTTGTTTAACTAGTTCTAACATTAAACCTAGTAATAAACTTTCTATTTCATATTCTTTGTAAGTAGTTTTACAACTTTCACATTTATAGTAATAATATTTCTTTCCACTTTTCTTTTTAGT